>JBILUF010000072.1:0-8722 GCA_044371155.1 Bdellovibrionota bacterium | reverse complement strand
CCTCTTTACCTTGTTTGAGACTCCAGACACCGACACTGCGTTAGCCAGCGAGGAGGTCAAGGGCCCGCGTCCAGTATCTATTCCAGATAGCGCGTTTACTACCCCTCGCAGTGTCTCGCGTCGTAGCACAAGTTTTGAAGAGATCTTTGACGAGGAACGCCGCATCAACAACAGACCAGAGGCCTATCGGATGGCGGTGGATCTGCAGGCTCTCAAGGATCAGATTGAGAAGAACGTCAAAGCGCTCAATACTGCCTCTGAGGTAGTGATTAGTAACCTTAAGCTCGCCCAGGGTGCTGGCTTTGCATTCCTTGATGCCTATAACGAGGGGTCTTACGATTCAGCCGAGAAGGCAGCAGCGGCGGTGCGTGAGAAGATCAGGCAGAATGCCCCAGGAGCGCTGGCTCAGGCTGAAAACCTTAAGCCGATACTAGTAGCAGCCCTTGCGCTAGGTCAGGCCGGTGCATTTGATGAGTAGAGGCGAGCCTCTGTATAGAGCCGACCTAACCCCCTAATTTACCACAACCTATTGAAAATATTCGTAAGCTCTTATAGAATTCGGAGGTCATTCCGATAGCTTATCCCAACACACGGGAGTTTTTTGAGGGTCTATGGAAGAGCCTACGGCGTTTTTCGCCTCTTACGGTCAGAATGCGGGTTATGTTCAAGAGCTCTTTGAGCTTTATCGTACCGATCGCACCTTAGTGCCGGCCGAGTGGGCCGCTAAGTTCGATGCCTTTTGGGGTGACGAGAGCCCAAGCTACACAAACGGAACCACTACCTACCGTCCTCACACCAACGGCAGTAACGGCTTTCACCAAGTTGCAGCCGCGCCGAGTGTATCAGCTGACCTACAAGAGCGCGCGTTTAAGTTGGTGCGTGCTTACCGCGAGCGTGGGCATCTACGGGCCAAGGTCAATCCGGTATCGAAAGGGGTGCTCACGCCTCCCACTCACCGCGAGCTTCAGGTGGAGCAGTATGGCTTTACCGCAAGCGAGCTTTCCACCGAGGTAAACTGCGAAAGGTTCCAGGGCACCGGCTCAATGAAGCTCGGTGAACTTATATCCGCATTGGATTCTACTTATTGCGGATCGATCGGCGCTGAGTTCTCACATATCCTTGACCCAGAGGCACGTGAGTTTGTGAGGGAACGCTTTGAGGCCCGCGCACTGCGCGGAACAGCACCAGATGCCCCAACGCAAAAACGAATCTTGCAGAAGCTTATAGACGCTGAGGCGATGGAGAGTGAGCTCCACAGAAAATACGTTGGTCAAAAACGCTTCTCGCTGCAGGGCGGGGAACTTTTGATTCCCATGCTCGATGTGGTTCTGTCCGAGGGGGCCAACTCGGGGGTGCATGAGGCCGTTATCGGTATGGCCCATCGAGGGCGCTTGAATGTGCTCACCAACACCATCGGCAAGCCGCTGTCACAGCTCTTCAATGAATTCGAGGATCAAAGTGTCTCAACAGTGCTGGGCTCCGGTGATGTGAAGTACCACCTTGGCTACTCCGGCACCCACACCGCGCCAAACGGCAGCACCCTCAAGGTGTCGATGGCCCCCAACCCATCGCATCTCGAGTTTGTAAATCCGGTGCTAGAGGGCCTTTGCCGTGCTCGACAAGACATTGCGTATAACCATGAGCGCACCGCGGTGCTACCGGTGCTGATTCACGGCGATGCTGCGGTGATAGGGCAGGGGGTGGTGTTTGAGACCTTCAACCTCTCGGCGCTTTCGGGGTATGCCACCGGAGGCTCGCTCCATATCGTTATCAACAATCAGGTGGGGTTCACCACCAACCCAGAGGAGTCACGATCAACGGTGTACTGCTCTGACCTAGCGAAGTGTTTTGAAGCCCCGGTATTCCATGTCAACGGCGAAGACCCGGAGGCTGCGGCTTGGGTGATGGAGCTGGCCCTCAAGTATCGTAACCGCTTTGCGCGCGATGTGGTGATAGACCTTATCTGCTACCGCAAGTATGGACACAACGAAGGGGACGATCCAAGTTTTACCCAGCCGATTCTTTACTCTGAGATCTCAGCTAAGCGCACCCCTGCGGCGCTTTATACCGAGACACTTGTGGCGCGTGGTGTAATAAGCGAGGCGGATGCCAAAGCGATGCACGAGGAGTACCTCGCACGATTTAAGGCCGCCGACGGCACCCGCAAGCCAGGCGCGGAGGGAGATGCTTGCCCATTGCATGGTCGCCTGCACAGCCCAGAGCCCAAGACTGCGGTGAAAGCCGACACCATTCGAGCCGTTGCGAAGACTCTTGTGAGCTATCCAGAGGGTTTTACCCCGCACCCAAAACTACAGAAGATCCTTGAGAAGCGCGTTGAGTCACTCGATGGCGGCAAGGCGATAGACTGGGGATTTGCCGAAGGGCTTGGCTTTGGCACATTGCTACTGGAAGGGCGCTCGGTGCGGCTCAGTGGCCAAGACTGTGGACGTGGTACCTTTAGCCAGCGTCACCTTGTGCTCTCGCACCACGATGAGATGAGCCGCTTTGTGCCGTTTGAGTCACTGGCCAAAACCGGCGGAGCGCGGCTTGAGATCCTTAATTCACCACTTTCTGAGGCCGCGGTGTTGGGTTTTGAGTTCGGGTACAGCTCGATAGCAACAGATGGACTCACCCTTTGGGAGGCGCAGTTTGGCGACTTTGCCAACGGTGCTCAGGTGCATATTGATCAGTTTATCGCCTCCTCTGAGGCTAAGTGGGGACAGCGCTCCGGTGTCGTAATGCTGCTGCCACACGGCTATGAGGGGCAGGGGCCAGAACACTCTAGTGCACGGCTGGAGCGGTATCTGCAGCTCTGCGCTGAAGGGAATATGACGGTGTGCTACCCCACCTCGGCAGCACAGCAGTTTCATCTAGTGCGGCGCCACGCACTGACTGAGATTAAGCGGCCGCTGATTGTGATGACTCCAAAAAGTCTCTTAAGGCATCCTGGTGCTGCTAGTGAGCTTAGTGAGCTGACTGATGGTGGCTTCCAGCGGGTGATTGTCGACAACCTTGGAAAGGGCAAGGAGTCGAAGGCTGTGGTGCTGGTTACCGGCAAGGTGTTTTATGACCTAGCAGCAGCCTTGGATAAGCAATCAGGTGCAAAGGTGAAGGTGGTGCGACTCGAGGAGCTCTATCCATTTCCAGAGCAGGCGCTAAGTCAGGCGCTGCAGGGCAGCAAGCCCGAGAGGGTTCTTTGGGTACAAGAGGAGCCACAGAACATGGGCGCATGGAGCTTTGTCTCGCCGTATCTTACAAGCTTCTTTGGACAAGCTGCGCAGTATATTGGCCGACCAGCGGCCGCAAGTCCTGCCACGGGGTCGAGCAAAGCGCACGCGCGCGAGCAACAGGCGATTATCTCGGCAGTACTTGAGGCGATCTAGCGCGCAGCTCGGTCTATGGGCGGGCATCTTGGTTGCAGTTGTACGTAGTGCCGATCCGTAGCAGCTAAGTTAGAGATGCACGCGTGCCACTATCGCAACTGACAAAGCACTTCGCTCCTCCTTGGACCGCGACCATCTTGGTCGCAATTGCTAGCAGATGAACGCAGTAACTTCAAAGCAGTCAATTCGCGAGCAGCTTAACTTTTTTTCTTTTCTTCGCCTTTCGGTTCTTTGCCGCGCCGTTGGTCGCCCTGACCACGACCACGTCCGTGTTGCCCTGAATTCATTCCGGCACTCACTACATCAGATACGCCGTCGACCTTCTTCTCTTCCGATGGCGGAGGTGACTTCCCAAAGGTCCGTGAGATTCTAGCGCCTATCTCTGCGGCGACAGCGGCTATGGCCGCTAGTGCCGCACCGGCTAACTCTGCTGCCAATTTAACAGCAGACTCTTCCGATCTTTGCTGCGAAGAACTCCGAGCGGAGTCAGTAGCTTTATTCGCGCCCAACTGTACTGAATCTGCCCTCTTTACCACTTTAACGCGATTCACCTCCGCCGCTGGCTTCACCCGATTCACGGGAGGAATGCGATTGGAATTGTAATTACGCCACCCTCCGCCGCCTCCTCCCACCGGGCCTATCGCTAGGCTTATAACCTTGCCCTCCTCGCTCGGGCGAAGCTCAGGGGTGGCATAACGCGTTGGGTCGATCATCGGGATCTCGGTTACCCCCCGACGCTTTAGATATCCACGCTGCGCTTCGTTGGCTTCGCGCTCGGAGCCCCCCAAGGCATGTGCTAACTCGTGGGCGATTATCCCGCCATCTCGCGTCGTAGTAGGCAAAATGATTGCGGGTGCCTCGATACCGAGTTTTTCAAGCTCCTTATTTCCTCCATGATAGCAAGCGCCAAGTGCACTTGCGGCAAGCTGATTGGCTTGGTCAGAATCTTTTCCTTCAGCGATAAGGCAGGAGGCAATCAGTGCTGTTCTTATCCGGTCATCGGCGTACACAACCGCAACCTGCTTAGCGGTGGGCGCTTTATAGTAAATCGTCCCAGACACATCCCCAACGGTAACCTCTCTTTGAGATCCCTCAGGGAGCTTGAGCTGGCGACTGGTGGCAAAGCTAGGCTCCTCGACCCGAGGTGCGGCCGTATTCCTAGCTTCGCGCGTTGGCGGGATCGAGGGCGAGACTATATTTTTGAGTTCTATTGTCATTCCACCTAGGTTATGGTCGATTTTTGTCCCTGCGTGACCTTTTTTCTTGGGGTCAGAGAGGGCTAGAATAGGGGGAGATTTTAGTAGCTTATCACCGCCCAATGCGAAGTATATTTTTTGACCTTGAGACCTCAGACAAAGAGCCATGCGGGCAGATTGTTAACTTCTCTTTTATAGCACTCTCAGAAAGTTGGCATATTGAAGATGAGCTCTCTGGAGAGGTGCGGCTCTCAAGACTTCAGATTCCATCCCCAGGCGCCTTGCTCGCCAATCGAGTGCGGGTCATGGAGCACCAAGAACGGGCCACCTACACCGAGCGTGAGGCGTCTCTCGCAATCGCTACCTTTCTTGACCGGATCGCGCGCGATGGGGCCGGAAATGTGGCGTTAATAGGATACAACTCATTTCGTTTTGATCTGCCGTATATTCGCACTACGCTCATCCGAAACGGGGTTAATCCGTATGTAGGCGGCGGAAGGATTATTAACCGCGATCTGTTTGCTGCGGCGCGAAAACTCTCGGTAACAAACCCCAAGTTCCCACGGGTCAAGAAGGAGTCCGAGCCGCCAAAAGAAGGGGAAGAGAAGGGGCCTCGTCTATCGTTGACCCTCGAGACTATTGCAAAGTCACTCGGTGTACTTGAGGGGGCACAGCTTCACTCCTCGCGCGACGACGTTCTTATCACTATCGAGGTGGCAAAGATCTTTGCTGAGCAGTTTGGCCTTGATGTACGCAGTTACGATGCGTATGAGGCGATCGCCTGTCACCATGCCAAATCAAAAGGTCGGTCGTTTATCTCTCTTGAGCCGCAGTATGACCTAACATCACCAGAGATCGCACAGCGCACTCCGATGACCCTTTTGGATTTCGACCGGCGCTATAGCCTGTGGGTAAACCTTACTCGGTTCGCTGCCGGCGAAGGACGCAAGAGTGTTCAGTTTTACAAGAATCAGGGCTCGTCGTTTGTTATCGATACCCTTAAAAGCACCGAGTCAGAGCTTGAAGCCCTAGCGCAAAAAGCAGCTGCAGAACTTGCAGGGATAACCCTAGGAAATTTCTTCCAGCGTAGTGGCTGTGATGTTGAGGTAGATATCTTTCGGGTTGATTTCGACGGGATCAACGCCCTCGGGGCGGCGCTGTGGCGCAACGACAAAGAGGCGGTAAAGAAACTTAACAGCCGTGATGTTACAGCGCTGTATGTGCGTAATATCCTTGCTAACCATAGCTGGGGGAAGGAAAACGACGCCGCAATCCGAGAAAAGCTTAAAAGCTATGCGCAGTACCGATACGGCGGCGCTATGCAGATCTCCAAAAATCAACCAACCGATGAAGGCAGCACCACCCGGTATCATCCGACTCTGCAAGAGATAGAGGCTGATCTTGCGGGCCGCCTAGAAGGCGCCAGTGGCGAGGATCGCGAGATCCTACTCTCTTTGGCCCAGTACATCCAAGCCAGCGAAATCCGGCAGTATCTTAAGCCCTAACCGGCCCACAAGCGCTTAATCCTAATAGGTCCCGGCTACTTCCGCGGCATCAGGAAGGAGTCAAGAAACCGGGGGTTTAGGCCGATATATAGAGACGAAGGGATGGGTTTGCGCGATGACAGCGGAGTTAAGAACATTTTACGATCTCTTGGGCGTCCCGCGTAACGCTAGCAAGGAACAGATCCGCGATGCGTACAAAGAGCTAGCCAGGATTTACCATCCGGACTCACACTTTTATGATGAGATCCTTGAGGGAGCCAAAGGGATGGCGGCTCCAACGCCGGCCCCGGAATCGGATCTTTTTAAGGCGATCACGGAGGCCTACAACGTCCTTAGTAACGAGAAGTCGCGCCAGGACTACGACCAAACCATCCCCGGAGACCTGCCGCAGTGGGAGGGGAATGACCGGGAGGAATGGCACTCCGAGCGCGGCGCCATGGCGCATCACGGAGCCGGAAAAGCGCGCTATGCGTCATCAGCCTTTGGAAACTTCGGGGTCGTAAAGAATCCTAGTAAAAGTGCCTTCGACGAAGACGCGATGCGCAGTGTTCGGCCAGTCTCAGAGATGATAAAGGTTAAGCGCGGTTTTTGGTGGAAGGTGCGCTGGCTGCTCTTCCTTGAGAGCTAGAATAGACTCGCTAGCCCAAACACTCTTCGCTGCGGCGCGAAGATAGTCTATACCGCGATACCAAGAGAGAAAGCCTTCCATAAGGAGCCTGTATGTCGCTTGTCACCAAAGTTATTAGCTGCGCCGCTTTGGGCGGCGCTGTTACCGCTATTAGCATTACCTTACTAGCCACCGGCCACTATGCGCAGTGGCATGTCTTTAACGCAGCACTAGGAGCGTTCTTAATCTTTGTGGCAACCCGGCTGGGGCTGGATCTGACAGAGCGAAAGCCAGTGGCCTAGGGAAAAGGCCAGCCGAGCCCCCTCCTGCTTAGTTCACCAGAAGTATAAAACTAGCGTTCTAAAAGGGGGCCTTTTAACCCCCAACCGAGAGCAATCCTAATCGCTAGGAAGCGCTCCAGCCACTAGCCAGATAACCCTAGTAACTACAGGGGTAGAGCTTTCCACCCCTTTGGGGTAGTCTCTGGGTCCAATCCTAAAACGAGGCTTGATGGCAAAGAGATCTTCAAAGGCTCAAAAGAACACCGTGCGCTCAAAACACCCCAGCAGCAGCAAAGCTACCAAGACGGCAAGTCGGCCAGCTACTCGCAGTTCAGCCGCGCGCAGCAGCGCATCTCAGCCCAAAAAATCCCCTAAAAGCTCCACCAAGACAGTTAAGCCGGCCATAAAGGCAGGCAAGCCGGCAGCGCCCAAAGCCGCAGCAAGGCGGCCGGCTGAGGTCAGAACCGGCAGCGTTAAAACTGCCACGGCGGCGGCTCGAAAGGGTGAGCCTATCGACGCAGAGACTAGGGCAACCAAATCCCCGCCCAGCGCAGAACCCCCCTCTCAAGGCTCCCTGGCCAAGCCCCCCTCGCTTCCCGAGCCTAAGGCTCCTGCTGAGGCTCCGCCGGTTGCCTCGCGCGCCCCGACCCGCAAGGTCTTCGGTCCCGACAACAAGGTGATCACCCTAGGCGAGCGTCGACAGCTTCCTGCCACACCACCGCCCGCTGATATACCGCAGATACAGGACTCTTCTGAGATATCGCTTGGAGCTCCGATTAAACGCGAGGTCGATTTACCCTCTCTCCACGAGCTATTTCCCACGAAAGGATCCGGCGCAGCTACCAAACGAGCAGTCGACCTTCAGGCTGTTCCAAGCTTTCCAACCGTCGCTCCCAGCCCCGCGCCAAACAAACATTCTGTGGCTGCTTCCGTTGCCGCAGAAGCGGCGCCAGAAGTCGCCAGAGTTTCTTGGAGTAACCTCCCTGCCAGCCTAGATAAGGATCTCAAAAGTGAGCTTGGCGTAATCGCTTCGCACTGCGCATCGGCAGCAAGCTCCCCTTTTCCGTTTGCTAAGCTTCTTGCAGCCATTCCACAGGAGCTCTGCGCGCTACAGTTTGCGGCGCTCCTGCTTGACACCTCCTCGGACGATGCGCCTGAGGTAAAAGCTAGAAAGCTTGGAATCACATCAGCCCAACTTGCATCTTTGCTCTCTGATGGCAGCGCCGCGCTGTCTGAGCTTTTTGCATCCTACTGCGCCTCTATGTATCGCTCTTGGAAGGCTCAGCTTGTAGGACGGGTAGTAAGCGCCCAGAGTCTTGTAGAGCACCACCTCATCCACTCAATCGATAAAGATTTTCAGCTTCTAATAAGCCGGGTCATACTATGCTCCTTTGGAGTGAAGCCTTAAGTGTGGCGCCGTTGGCGCAGGCAGTAAGCCGGCGAGCGTTAGGTGCTGGTTAAACTCCCTTCATAAGGTTACTCTTTTGGCCTTAAGGATTATACCTTATTAAAGCCATGCCATCGCGCCGCCCGGGACGACCTACTAACGGTACTTCTAGCGCCTCCACCGGATCCTCTCATCCGGCCTGGGTTCGGATCGCTGCATTCCTATCGCTCAAAGCCGCCAAAACCCAGGAAACCTATCTCGGTGTCCTTCGCGAGTGGAGCGCATTTCTAGGGGCTGAGTACGGAACGTCAGCGGCTGGTGACCGGATCCTAAAAGCGCAGGACCTACATGCGCTAGCCTTTC
>JBILUF010000070.1:0-8739 GCA_044371155.1 Bdellovibrionota bacterium | reverse complement strand
TCCGGGAGTGTTCTCGCTTGCTAACGGCTCAAGGGCTGCCGTTGAGGCGCTGATTGATAATCCGCATGTAAAGGCGGTGGGGTTTGTGGGGTCAACTCCGGTGGCACGCGCGGTGTACACCCGCGCAACGTCGCTCGGCAAGCGCGCGCTTTGCCTGGGCGGGGCCAAGAATCATATTATTTTAGTTCCCGATGCGGACGAAGGGGTGACAGTCCGCGGGGTGGTGGATTCATTCACCGGCTGCGCTGGGCAGCGCTGCATGGCGGCAAGTTTGCTGCTGGCGGTGGGAGATGTAGAGCATCTAATTGAAAAAATTGTGGCCCGTGCCCGCGCCCTTACCCCCGGGGACTGCTTGGGCGCGATTATTGATGGTGCTGCCAAGCAGCGCATCAGCGCCATCATCGGCGAGGCCGCCGCACAGGGTGCCGCACTGCGTCTCGATGGGCGCTTATCCCCTGCCCCCAAAGGATACGAGAGCGGGCACTGGCTTGGGCCCACGGTTATCGATAACGCCAAAGAAGGGATGTCGTGTGTAGAGACTGAGATCTTTGGGCCAGTGCTAACAATCATGCGGTGTAATTCGCTGGCAGAGGCACTAGCCAAGGAGGCTCGTAGCCCGTACGGCAACGCCACCTCGGTGTTTACGACTTCGGGCGCCGTAGCGCATCACATCGCAAGTGCGGCCACCTCCGGAATGGTGGGGATAAATATCGGCGTACCCGTGCCGCGTGAGCCGTTTTCATTCGGCGGCACCAAGGATTCTAAGTTTGGCCAGGGCGATATCACTGGGGCGGGTGCACTGGATTTTTGGTCTAACCAGAAAAAGATCACCACCAAGTGGAACGAGCAAAAGGATGCTACCTGGATGAGCTAACGGGCCCTATCCACAGATTTCAAACCCAGGAACGGAGTAACGCAGTGACCAGTAACCCGAAGAACAAACATATTATCCTCACCTCGCACCCCACCGCAGGGGCGCAGGCTGCACTGCCGATCACCTGGGGCGCTGCCGACCCGGCCGTGCGTGGCCCGATTATCGGCACTGTTACCAATCAAAGCCACCGCAACTGTATCGGCACCCACGCTGGCTCGTATGCAGTGTACCGCGCGCTCGCCGTGGCGGCCGGCAGCCTTGACCCAGAGCATCGTGCAGATCTGACCAACACCGCACCGGTGGATCAGATCGGCCCACATCCCACCTGGGCGGATCCGAAAAAAATCGTCTCGCTCGATCCGTTTGGTGCGGTGATTAGCACTGCGTTTAAAGATCTTTTGGATAAAGGGTATGATATCCGCCCAACGATTGCGATCACCCGGGCGCACATCAACATGCCTGAGCTGTGTGCTGCGATTGAGGCAGGACGGCTAAAGCCCGATGGGGAGATTCTTTCGGCGCGCGGCGACTGTATTGTGACCAAGGCCGCAATTGAGCCGGTGTGGTATCTGCCCGGCATCGCCGAGCGTTTTGGAGTGACTGAATCCGCTCTGCGACGGGTGCTGTTTGAGCACACCGGAGGGATGTTCCCTGAGCTTGTTACGCGGCCTGATCTCTCGGTGTTCTTGCCGCCGATTGGTGGAATGACCCTGTATTTCTTCGGAGATGTTGCAAAGATTCACGACCCCTCTGTGCCGCTTGCAGTGCGGGTGCACGATGAATGTAACGGCTCAGATGTGTTCGGCTCTGATATCTGCACCTGTCGGCCATATCTCGCCCACGGGATTGAGGTGTGTATCGAGGCGGCGCAAAAAGGCGGCACGGGGCTTATTGTTTACAACCGCAAAGAGGGCCGCGCACTGGGCGAGGTCACAAAATTCTTGGTTTACAACGCCCGCAAACGCCAAGAAGGCGGCGACCGCGCCGAACGGTACTTCGAGCGCACGGAATGTATCGCGGGGGTGCAGGATATGCGTTTTCAGGAACTAATGCCCGATGTGCTGCATTGGCTGGGAATAACTCACATCGATCGGTTCGTGTCGATGAGCAACATGAAGCATGACTCAGTCACGAAGTCCGGCATCACGATTCGCGAACGGGTTTCCATCCCACCTGAGCTTATCCCGCCAGATGCCTGGGTAGAGATGGATGCCAAAAAAGCCGCTGGATACTACGCGCCGGATTCGGTGCCAGACGCTGCCGAACTCGCAAAGGCAAAAGGGCGTGGTCTCGATGAGTAGCCCACGCGATCCAAAGCTTGCATATCTCCTCTCTGCTCAAGCGGTGCGGGAGCGTTGTCACCAGATGCTAGACATCGCCCGCCGCGGGGAGCTCACCCATTTTACCCTCGATGAACCGAGACTCGATACCGTCTCTGAGTTTGTGCTGAAAGTGACCAGGGAACATTATCCTGATCTGAATATCCCCTACCACAGCCGTTGGCGGCATTTCGATGTGGGGGAGATCCCTCGTGTGGCAGAGCTCGAAAGGGCCTTAAGCCCGCTGCCTGCGGTGGAGCGTGCGGTAAGTAAGCTTGACCTTGCGGTGATAAGTGTTCTTCTGGATGCCGGCGCTGGCGACAGCTGGCGCTATGTGGAAAAAAGCTCGGGGAAAACCTTTGCGCGCTCAGAGGGGCTGGCTGTGGCGAGCTTTCATCTCTTTATGTCAGGCGCTCTTTCGAGTGACCCCAAGATGCCACTTCGGGCGGATAGTAAAGGGCTAAAGAACCTCACCCTCACTGGGCTGGCTGAGGCGTTCCAGGTAAGTGATACGAACCCCCTCTTGGGCCTGGAGGGGCGATTATCGCTCCTGCACCGCTTGGCGGATGCCCTCGAGCTGGCTCCGCAGTATTTTGCCGATGGCGGCAGCTTTCGGCCGGGCGCGCTGGCCAAAGCGCTCCCAATCTCGAATGAGAAAACCATCAAGGCTTCGGATATTCTACAAGCGGTGCTCATCGGATTAGGTCCAATTTGGCCGGGGCGGCTCTCGTTTCATGGGGTCAACCTAGGGGACACCTGGCAGTACCCCAAGATAAAAGCCCCCGATGACACGACGGGGCTTATCCCCTTTCATAAGCTTTCACAGTGGCTCACCTACTCGCTGCTTGAGCCGCTTGAGGAGATTGGGATTACTGTTACCGGAATGGATGAGCTCACGGGGCTTGCCGAGTATCGCAACGGTGGGTTGTTTATCGATATGGAGGTGATAATCCCGCGCGACTCCACAGTGCTTGCCACTTCGCATGCGCCGGGCAGTGCGATTATCATCGAATGGCGTGCCCTGACGGTGGCCTTGCTAGACCTTGTGGCAGATAAGGTACGGTTACGCTTGGGTCTCTCGCCTACTCAGTTCCCACTGGCGCGAGTACTTCAAGGCGGCACCTGGACCGCAGGACGCATCGTGGCCAAAGAGCGCCGCCCCGGCGCAGGGTCACCGCTGGTGATAGCCAGTGATGGCACGGTCTTTTAAAAGCTAACCCAAGAAAGAGGAGTGAAGCGTTATGACAAGTTTCCCTAATGTTCATGTGGTGTCTCACCCGCTCGTGCTCCACAAGCTCACCTTGATGCGCCAAAAAGAGACCCCTTCAAGCGAATTTCGCAGACTGCTGCGAGAGATCAGTGTGTTTCTTGCGTATGAGGCCACCGCCGATCTGCCGCTGCATCAGGTAGAGATTGAGACCCCTATCACCAAGACAATGGCCCCGATGATTGAGGGGAAAAAGATTGTGATTATTTCGGTGCTGCGAGCCGGAAACGGAATCTTGGATGGAATGATTGATGTAATCCCCTCGGCCCGCATCGGGCATATCGGATTGTATCGCGATCCTAAAACCCTTATTCCGGTAGAGTACTACTTTAAGGTGCCAGAGAACTTAGGCGATCGGGATGTGATCGTGGTGGATCCGATGCTTGCCACCGGCAACTCCGCCGCGGCAGCGGTGAGCCGGATAAAGAGCCTCAACCCAAAATCAATCCGATTTGTAAGCCTCTTGGCAGCACCGGAAGGGATCAAAAACTTCCATGCTGACCATCCAGAAGTGCCGGTTATCACCGTTGCAATCGATGAGCGGCTAAATGAGCATGCCTATATCGTCCCTGGGCTTGGGGATGCTGGAGATCGGTTGTTTGGAACAAAATAGCTCGGCTACACACCGCGCGCCCGATTGATAGCCCGAAAAAGCTCAGCTTTGCGAAATGGCTTACTTACAAACTGGATCTTTCCTTCGCGCACCAGAGCCTCCACCTCAGGCACCAGCTTTAATCCTGACACCATCACAAACGGGACACCGGGCTTTATCTTTTGCACCGCCTGATACACCTCGAAACCATTCATCTCTGGCATCGAGAAGTCAGAGAAGACGCAATCAATCGAATTGGGCTCGGTAGAGAGAATCGAGAGGCCATCTTTGCCGGTCGCAGCGCTCTTAACTGCGCTCCCCTCCTCCTCGATCATCATCGAAGCAACTTCGAGCATGAGCGCTTCGTCATCAATGACGAGGACAGTTGGTTTTCCGGCGAGAGTGACGGGGCGTTCCGCATCATTCCCCTTTTTATTGGACTTTGGAACGGTAGATGAAACCATGTTAGCTCACCCAGGCAGGTGCTTTCCTTCTACCCTGATAATAACCCGTAACGCTACGCGCAACAACACACCACAAAAGGTGGGGTTGGCTGCATGCGCAAGGTCAAGAATCCTTACAATCTTTCGGTTTGCTCTTTACCTGCACCGACTTAGGCTAGGGTGCCAGCCGAGAGGTTATCGATTAATTGCTCAAGCGATTTCACATCTCGATACGATCCGAGGAGTCGATTACCCTCCTCTTTCGCCTTGCTTGCAATAATCAACGCTGAAACCTTATCCCCAACATGATAGTAGGCCTCGGCTAATATATGGAGCTCTCGCGGACTGGCCCATTCACTGCGCTGGCATGCTTCGGTGGCAAGCTGCCTGGCATAATCAGCGTTATAGAGGGTGCCACTTTTAAGATAGCTCTGCGCCAAGAGGGCTAGGATCTGGGGATTGTCCGGAAGAGCACTCAGCGCACGGCGCAACATCCTCCTACCCTGCATGACATTGCTATCAGCCAGTAGAAGCTTTCCTAACAGCACCAGAGCTTCGACCGGACAACGCTCGGACTCGCAGAGAGCCTCAAGGGTCTCGCGTCCTGTTTCCTCGCCGCGCTGGTGACTAATATAGGCACAGATTGCCTGAAGTTTTGGAGTACTCTCCACTCCCTGTGGCAGCCCCTTACATGCATCGAGCGCCTCGTCCAAAAGATACCAGGGCCCCTCGTTCTCGGTAACTGCGAGGAGAAAGATCGCTACCAGCTCGGCATCAGGCTTTACCACCTTGAGCGCACGGCGGGCTGTCCAGGCAGCATCGAGCGCATGCCCTCTCCATAGCTGTAGGCGTGCTAGCCGCAGGTGAGCCTCTCGCATCTCAGGAAGATTTAGGGTGACTAGTTTTAGCTCCTGCTCGGACTCTGCCAGCTTGCCACTTTTAAAGAGGCAATATGCCAGATCCAACCGAGCACAGTGGCTTGCGATATGTTGGGGATGTCTCTTAAGCCCCTTGCGATAAAATTTTTCAGCGAGGCGGTATTCACCGGAGCGAAACAACGCTGCAGCCTGCACCCATTCCAACACCGGAACGGTTTTCCAGGTCTTCCACCACCTTCCGAGCTGAGACCATGTCTCTTTTAACTTCATGTGAAACTCATGAAATGCCAAACGCTTTGATACTCCCTGTATCTGCTAGCTTCTCTGAAATGCTTCACCCTCTTATAAGTGCTGTAAAATCAATATATTAACACGGGGCTGCTTTTCTGTTGAAGGGCTTTAACTAGCTTTAAAAAACTGTTTAACTACAGCTCCGTGAATAAACCATTGTTAGATACCCGACGTCGCAGCCATGTTGAGCTTGCAGCCGCCTATACTAGCGACGCCTGGTTGCCGCCGCTTCCAGGTGCCACCGAGCGCCTAACGGCAATTCTTAGCGCGCCAGGAGGGGTGAACCGCGAGCTATTAATAGCGGAGCTTAAGCGTGACCTAGCGGTAGTATCGGCGCTCAGTCGCCGGCTGATATCCCAGAACACCACAGGAACAGGCTCTCTATCTCTGCTCCGCTCTGCTCCGCAGGATACCCTTCGCGCACTTGTGCAACCAGCGGAGCTTACCCACTCCAAACACCCCTTTGACTCGGTGCAGAGTTGGCAAGGTGCCCGTTTAGTTGAAACGGCCGTAGCAGTCACCGCAGCAGAGGCACTCTCTTCATCTTTCGAGGTGGAATCAGAGCTTGCTTATACCTGTGCACTGCTTCGACAGCTCGGGCTATCGTTGCTTGCGTGGAACTATCCTCATGTCTTTAGACGTGCTCTGGGAATTGTAAAGCCAGGGGAGGAACTTGATAGTACTCTCGGTAAGATTCTTGGATTTACCCCCACACTCCTTACCCTCACCCTCCTGAGATCCCGCGATGCCTCACCAATTGTTCTCCGCACCCTTGGTGACACCTGGATGCCTTCGCCGATGTCAAAGCAGGATACGACGCTGGTCGAAAAACTCATCGCCTTATGTCAGCTCTCGGAATCTTTGGCGCGTATGATTACCAGAGGCACGCCTGATTCCTCAAATAGCTCCTGGGTGACATCGCGCGCAGATCTTGAGGGACGGCTCGGATCCAATGGTTGGATGATTCTTGAAGATGAGCTGAAATGGAGTCTTGCAGCGTATGCGCAGATTGGATTGCCAGAGTCCAATCCGCCGCCGACCGTGCGAGCGCTGGGCAAAGCTGCAGCGGGACGTGCCGCTCCGCGATTATCCCTACTGCATAGCCATGCGACAGTGCGGCGATGCAGGCCCGAGACGAGGCGGCTAATCACCGATTTCTTCCTACGCGCGATATCCCCCGTAGGCTTGCAGCACGCATATCGTCATCTGATCTGTTACACCGCGCAGCGCTGCGGATTCAGTCGTGGGATTCTGTTTCAACGCAGCTCGTCGGACGGAGCGTTCACCTCCTCTATCCGCTCAAGCGGCTGGCCAGAGTTAGAAGCTGCCGACCCCACCAATGAAATCGTCGAACGCATTCGTCATGCGATCGTTTCAGAGGCGTTATTGCAAGGAACCACTAACTCTCAGGGAGAGCCTTGGGTCGCCTCACTCCTAGGCAACAGCTCAAAAGTATTGCTCTATCTGGAGCTGCCCACCACGGTTGAGCCATCTGAAAGAGTAGAGCTACTGCACGCCTTCGAGGCACTGCGTGCTGCCACGCGCCTCCTTGATTCTAATGGCGGCTAGCTTACTAAAGATAATCCAGCACGTTCAGGTTTAAGACCTTTGAGGTCACCTGCATCGCCGCCTGCAAACCATACTGAGCCTGCTGTAGTCCAGTTGCGGCAGTAGCGGTGTCAGCATTCTGCAGATTATCCAAGGAGGTCTGAGCTGATGCCTTGGCAGCGGCTAAAACCGATCCCGCGGTCTCGATCCGACTGAGCCGTGCACCAAGCGAGGTGCGCTCTCGAAAGAGTCCTGCGTCACGAGCATCTTTGATCTGTTGCATAGCCGCATTGATATCCGCGCTCTGCAAGGCATAGTCTGCTGGTAGCGTATACTGCTGAATACCGCTAGGCGCTGCGCCGTTGACCCCCGTAGGGTAACCCTCTAGCGCCCGTCCTAGCCGCTCTACAGCTGTGATGATTCCACTCCACACGTCATCCCCAGGGGTATTGGTGGTGATGGCTACTCCGTCCGCTACCTGCGCGGAATTGGTGACCTGCGATCCTGAATTGGTTTGATAGATAAACCGCTGTCCTGAGGCGACGCTGCCCGAGTTTGCGTACGATGCTGCGCTAAACGGAGCGGTGTTGGTGTCCACGCCGCTCCACATATAGTTCCCCTGGTATTTGGAATTAGCCATCGTTACCAACTGGTCGCGCAGCTGAAACACCTCTAACGCGGTGGTAGAGCGCTGGTTGCCATCGACTGCCTCATTGGCTGATTGCGCTGCGAGATCCATTGCCCGCCCAACGACCTCAATAGCGGAGGTTATCGTATCCTCTTGAAACTGCAATCCAGCTTTAGCGCTTGATGTGCGGTTATTATACCCCTCGATCCGTTGCAGAATACTATGGGACTGCGCGATCAGTCCCGACTGCTCAGAGTCACCTGGATTGACGGCTTTATAACCACTAGAGAGCTGATTGCTGTACTTCAGCACATCCGCATAGTTGGTGAATACGTTATTGACCGCACTGCGGCTAAGCTGAGAGAAGGAAATTCGTGTCATATAAGTCTAATCACCTCATCAAGTAGATCTTGGCCCACCTTTACCATTCGCGCAGCGGCCTGATACGCCTTCTGAAACTTGATGAGCCCGGTAAACTCCTCATCAAGGCTCACCCCCGAGATCTCATCGCGCTTATTCTGAGCTGTCTCAAGGTTGCCGGATGCCACTCTAGCATCGGTCTCAGCTCGCGCCTTTTCATTTCCAATCCTCGTTACGGTCTCGTTGTAAGCATCATCAAAGGTGCCTGCCAGAGAGTAGTTGCCAACCGAGAAGGTGTAGCTCTGGCTCTGTAGGTTGCCAATCGCTCTTATGTTGCTTGCATCACCAGGTGAATAGGAAGCCGCCGCTGGTGCTCCGCCGGAGGTATCTCGAGCAGCCGCGACCCTACGGGGATCAGTGAACGCGAGCTGAAGTTGGCTTGAGTAGTTATCTAGCGTGCCTGGTAGATCGGGCAAACCCGATGCGGTTGTAGTTGGCGCTCCAGAGAAGGTAAAGAGTCCAAAGATAGCCGGATTGAC
>JBILUF010000069.1:0-8818 GCA_044371155.1 Bdellovibrionota bacterium | reverse complement strand
CGAGAGCTCAAGCATGTCAGCATCGTAGTCAGCACTATCAGCGATCGCTTTTTTGAATATCGTTGGGTTGCTGGTGAGGCCACTCACCCCGGAATCAATGATGCCCTTAAGCTCTCCTGAGCTTAGGACTGCTTTGGAAACGTTGTCGTACCAGATTGACTGACCAATTTCATTAAGAGCCAGGATCTGTGGATTCTTTCCCATATCGATATACCTTTTGTGTATGCCTGTTGTTCCAGCCCTCCGCTGGAATACCCCTAAAAATCCTAACATAGCGCCCTCCAGAGATACACATGGAAAGGAGCCGCCAAATCTCTACTCCGGCTAGCCCTTAAAGGAGCCTCCAATACTCCTACGAATTGGTTACGTGCATTGGAGAGCAAGATGACAGAGATCAATAATAGCAGCGGGCCAGGTAAGGGGTACAACGAGACACCCCATTACAAGCAGAGTGTTGGCGACACAGGAGGGGCTGAAAAACAGTCTGTTTTGAGCTGTGTAGGATCGCCCAAAAAACACAAAACTGCTTGAGTAGGGGGCGCAACTAACGTAATATCGAGGTCGTTGCGGTTAAAACAAAAGGTTATCAAGAAACTCTCTATTTTTTGGAGTACCCTGATGACCCTCGTTCGAAGCTCAAGAAGAAAGCCGCAGCGATTCCGTCCAACCATCGGCAGACGTCGACCTATCCCCCACTGCAATCTATCCGAGCTCAAACGGGAAGCATTCAGCGACCCCGTGGCCGACCTCCTCCGTGGAGAGGTGCAGGAGCGGGTGCCCTACAAAGTGGTGGTGCCGTTTGTGCGGGCGCAATAGGCAGGCAAGAATAAAAGGCTGACAAGCTTAAACTAAGCTCAAGCAATCGGGTGCGCAGAAAAGACCCTCATTAAAGAGGTTAGGCGCAGAAATTCCCCCCTTTAGGAGCGCAACTTTGGAATATCCACGGCTCCTGGATAGGTGAGGATGTTCCTTTTCCGATTCCGGTAGAATCGATAACTGGTAAGCAAACAGTTCAGCGCGTAAGGAATGCCATTTACATGACAGATCTCGTCGCCGTAATAGGTCGGGATCGGAAGCTCAACAATCCGCATGTTGCGCTCTGCCATTGAGAGGATGATCTGTGTGTCGAAATGCCAGGTATTAGTAAAGGACTCATACGGGGTCCGTTTAAGTGCTGCGGTGGAATAGAGCCTGTATCCGGAGTGATATTCCGTGAGGTTGAGCCCAGACATCTTGTTTTGCAGGAATGTCAGAACACGGTTCCCCGCAAACTTATACAAAGGCATTCCACCCTTGAGTGCACCAAACCGCGAAGACATGCGAGAACCGAATACCATATCGGCCTGGCCTTGCTCCAAGGGAGCCAGAAGCTCTCCTAAGCACTCAGGGGCATACTGGCCGTCGCCATGCACGAGCGCCACGATATCAAGCCCTCGATCGATAGCGTACTGATATCCAACTTTTTGGTTTCCTCCGTACCCCTGGTTCTTTTGATTGCGGTGAACAGTTAACTTCTCTATCCCTGCACTCTCTTTGAACTTCAGCGCTGTCTCATAGGTATCATCGGGGCTACAGTCATCAACAATGAATATCTCCTCCACCCGCGCATACACATCGGCCGGAATACGGGATATCGTCTGCCGTAGGTGATTGCTGGCGTTATAAGCGATGATGAAGATTCCGATCCGTGGCTTCGATGTGCTGGCGGCATCACTTGAACTCATGGCGGTAATTCTATACCCAGTCCCTACCGCGCTTCAACCAGAGTTCCAATCAGGTCGTATCCGGCTGTCTCGGTAATCTCCACGAGTCCGCGCTGACCGGCGTGCGGCGCGGCTATCCCTTCGGCTACATCATTAATGATGACGGTGCCGTCGACATCCGGGGCCTGGAACCGTGCGCGCCCAGATATCAGCAGATCAGTGTCCTCATGGGTGCCCTCAATCATCGCCTCGATGCGAGTTCCTATCAGCCCACTCAGTCTGCGCTCATTTACCTCCTGCTGCGCAAGCATCACCCGCTTGCGGCGCTCACTCTTTACCTTTTCAGGGATCTGTCCATCCATCTCAAATGAGGGAGTTCCTTCCTCCGGGGAATAGGTGAAGACCCCTACATTAGTAAAGTGCCCCTCTCGGACAAACGCCTCAAGATCATCAACATCCTGCTCAGTTTCGCCGGGGAATCCAACGATAAAGGTGGTGCGAAGATGAATTGAGGGCTGCGCAGCGCGTATGAACTCGATTATCCTGCGCGGCGAATACCGCCCCAAAGGACGTTGCATCGGCTTAAGCACTGCCTCACTGGAGTGTTGAAGCGGAAGGTCGAGGTATTCAACTATTCGCTCACGCTCGACGATAGTAGCAAGCAGCTCCTCATCTATTCCTATAGGATAGGCGTACAGAAGTCTGATCCAGTCAACCGCAGCGGTGTCATCTAGAGACCGTAACAGTTGCGCAAGGCCAGCGGCTTTTCGGTCGGTGCCATACGAGGTCAGATCCTGCGCGACCAGGTTTACCTCCCGAATGCCGCTTGCGCCTAAGGCCTTCACCTCTTCAACTACGGATTCAAGCGAGCGGCTACGCATGCCGCCGCGGAGTTTTGGAATGATGCAAAAGGTGCAAGGACGGTTACAACCCTCAGACACTTTGACGTAGGCGGTATGCGGGCGCGTAGATAGCTGCCGCGGCATCGACTCATCATACAGAAAGTACGGGCGGGCGGCCTTATTCAGAACTACGTCGACTCCACCCTGCGCCACCTCTCCTACCTTCAGGAGGTCATCGACCGAGATAAAACTATCTACCTCAGGCAAGGTCTTCTTCAGATCGTCTTTGTACCGCTCCACAAGGCAACCTGCCACGATAAGCTTTCTTAGCCGGCCACTTTTTTTGTAATCAGCAAGATTCAGGATCGCATCAAGGCTCTCCTTCACTGAGCTCTGCAAAAAACCACAGGTGTTTACCACTGCGACATCGGCCTTGGTCAGGTCGTTAACAATCGCAAACCCTTCGCGACGTAACACACCCAGCATCACCTCAGAGTCCACCTGATTCTTCGCGCAACCCAACGTCACTACCGCAGCCTGGCCACGATACAGCTTAGAATCGACCTCAAGGTTTCTTGAGGCCACATTAAACGCCACTCCCGATGAGCAGCTTTCTTGCTCATGGTCATGCGACCCTTCACCGACGATCGTTAACTTGGAGCTTGCCATCTTCCTATCCCCTGCCTTTAGTTCGGCGGTCATTCACATCAGTGCCCGCCGGATACTCTACCAGAAACTCAGACTCCCCCACCTCGGAGCTCTCTTTAAGCGCTTGAAGCGCAATGGTGGTGATATTGCCTACCACATCAAATACCTGAACCCCTGCCGGAAGTCCCTCAGGCGATACAAGCAAACGTATCCCCTTTAGAGAGTTCTCCTTCTGGGCTGCCGCTTCAGCACCTTGGGCGGACTGCTTGGGATCTAACTCAAGCACCGTGCCCTCAGAGCTTGCGCATCCGCCCTTTAGCACAAAGCCCTCGCGAAGTTTTCCAACCCCCATAAGGAACGCCACCGGAAGATCCGTCAGCACCACCTCAGATATCTCATCGATGAGCACCTGCTTTATCTCAGGCTGATAGAACCACACCGTTCGATCTTTGAGCACAAACTCCTGCTGTTCGGGGGTCTTGTAGCTCCATTTCATCCTGCCGGGTTTACGGAATACCACAGTGCCCTGACTCGACTCAGCAGTATCGAGTGCTGCCAGATAGGAGTCCTGGGTAAAACTCGCGCGCACCACGGTGAGTGCTTGATACCGGCTCTGAACCGTCGAGAGCGCACCCTCAAGAACTTTTCGAGTAAGTTTCCCCTGGCACCTAAAGGCGCTGGTAGCACCGCCGCCGTTAGCGCTACGCTGCGCAAAGGCGCTCCCTGGTAGGAACAAAGCTACCAGAAAGATTGCTAATAATACTCGGTTGATTATCACCATCGCGTGCCTAATACGCCTTGTAGACTGATTCGGTGTCCGCAACAAAAATCAAAGCAGCAGCAACCAGCACTGCACTACAGGTGCGAGAGCGAGAACTTTGCACCTGACTCCCCCGCTAGTACAGCCGGGGCAGGAAAGAATAAATAATTCCATGGTGTTATGCAAATTAGCCGAGGCCAACGAACTACCCTCGCCCGAGTGCCGCAACAGCGCACGAGCTTTGAGCTGGCAAGTACATGGATGTACTTGCAAATCCGTCCCTGTAGCGACGGATTTGGCGAGCACGATTTGTGGGGGCACAAGGGGCCACACATTAATCGAGTAAGAATGGTCCCGGCACGGATAGCCGTTTATCGACCGCAACTTTTAGCCAGCGCAGCGAGCTTAATGAAATTTTCGGACTAAGCGGTCTCCTCGCGATTATTCAGTAGAACCTCCCGAGGTTTGGCTCCGTCCATTGGGCCTATAACTCCCTCGCGTTCCATCAGCTCAATAATTCGCGCCGCCCGATTGTACCCAATTCTGAAGGCCCTCTGTAGCATCGACGTTGAGGCCTGACCTTTTTGCATGACGAGCTCCACCGCTCTATCGTAGACGGCATCATACTCATCTCCTGAAGGATCCTCGCCGCCCTCCTGCTTCCCTTCCTCAAGAGCTTTCTGACAAAGCTGCATGATCCGCTCATCGTAGCAGGGCTTAGCGGTCCTCTTTATCGCTTCCACCACCCGTTTAACCTCGCCATCGCTGACGAACGTTCCGTGCACACGACGTATCGCCTCAGCACCGGGTGACATAAACAACATATCACCTCGGCCCAGCAGTCGCTCCGCACCCATGGAGTCCAAAATGGTGCGCGAATCTATCCGGCTTGATACACGGAACGATAGACGAGCTGGAAAGTTTGCCTTTATCAGACCGGTGATAACATCCACCGACGGGCGCTGAGTGGCCAGTATAAGGTGTATCCCCGAGGCGCGCGCCTTCTGCGCAAGTCGGGTGATGAGCTCCTCGACCTCTCGGCCCACGGTAAGCATGAGGTCGGCAAGTTCATCGATTACAATAACGATCTTCGGGAGCGGACGGAGCACCTCCGCAACAATCGGCTCTGCGCCCGGCCCTGAAGCCCCTTCGAGGCTCTCTGGGCTCTCCCCCTCTTGGACCGCTACGACTGGCGCGTCAACCGGCGCCACCTGAGCGGCTGTATCGAGCGGCAGCGGCTGCTGGCGCTCAGGGGTCACTCCGTCGAATTCCTCCTCGCCGCGAGCGATGCGGTTGTAGCCATCAATATTTCGCACCCCAAACCGTTGCATCAGGCGATATCGTCGGTCCATCTCATGCACAGCCCACTCCAGCACGGCTCTGGCCTGTCGTGGCACAGTCACCACCGGCACCCGTAGGTGCGGGATATCTTCATAGGTGCTTAGCTCAAGAATCTTTGGATCGATCAATATCAATCCCAATTCAGATGGATGAGAGCGATAGAGCAGACTTAAGAGAATCGCGTTGATACAGACTGATTTTCCTGTGCCGGTGGAACCCGCCATAAGCAGATGTGGCATCTGGGCGATATCAACCGAGACTGGGTCACCGTACGTATCCTTTCCAAGCCCGATGGTCAGGATCGATTCAGCTTCAATAAACTGCTTGCTCTCCAGGACATCGCGTAGCCTTACGGTCTCGCGATTGCGATTAGGGACCTCAATCCCCACCGTGCCACGTTTTGGAATCGGGGCGATGATTCGGATCGAGCTCGCCCGTAGACTCATCGCAAGATCGTCCTGTAACGCGGCGATCTTTCCCACCTTCACACCGGGAGCTGGCTCAAACTCAAATAGGGTAATCACCGGGCCAGGATGCACCTGGGTCACTCGCCCAAAAATTCCAAAGTCCTTGAGCTTTACCTCAATCTGCCTCGACTTCTGTCTAAGCTCCTCATCATCCTCACTGCCTGCAGAGGGCTCCCCTTTGGTAAGCAGCCCCAGATCGGGGTGCTCATAATTCGGGAAGGCATCGTTAATATCGGTAAAGGCTGGGGTAACCGGTTGAGGAGCAACTTTCTTGCGCTCGACCTTCTCCTGCTTCTGATCCCGCCGCATCACCACGACATGAGAGTAATCAGAAACCTCAACTTCTTCCGCCTCGACCTCTTTATCTTTCGCCGTGACTCGCTCAGGCTCAGGGGTGGCAGCACGCTCCAGGTCTGCCGGAGCCACATCGGCGCTGCGGGCTATGGAGTTTTTCCGCACCTTTGGTTTTGGAAGCGGTCGTAGCGAGGAGCTATCAGCCTCTTTGTGTGAAACAAAGATCGAGCCGATTCTCCCCCAGGTCTCAGCACCGAGAATCGCCTCGAAAAGTCCCATGAGGGTACCGTAGGCGACTGTAGTGCCGTTCCAAATTAAACGCGGCACTGTGGTACCGATGAAGACGGCAATTGCCATCAATCCGGAAAAAAATGACTGTAGCACCGACTGCACCGAGTTGCCCGTTGCTAAGGCGATCGCCACCAACAAAAGGGCACTAGCAAGGATTGAGGTGCCAGTCGAGTTAAGCCCCTCCACAAGACTTGTGGCGATGGATGCCCCTACGGCTCCACCACCACTCCGCCCCCACAGCACCGCACTCAACGTGGCTGCACAGACCAGGGCAAAAACAAGTCCGATACTGCGCGAGATGAAACGGACAGGCAGTCGTCGCAGCTCCTCCCGAATGCTGGATAGCTCCTCTTGCCATAGCCGTAGAGCCAGGTATCCAAAGAACCCCACAATCAGCGCACTAGCCCAACCAAAGGCTCCGAAGAGAAGCGTTGCGACAAAGTGCCCTGCTGGCCCCAGCCAATTGGAACGCGGCCCGGCAGCAGGATCCTCAAATGAGTAGGACAGAATCCCAAGGGCCAGAATGAGCGCGGCGCCCAGAATTAGGATTGAGAGCGCTTCATTGAGCCATGATGCTCCAAGGGGCTTATCAACGGAGGCGGTCGAGCGCGCACTCTTACGTCTGGTGGATGGACGACGTTTGGCCGGGGAGTTCATAAAAACAGAGGTAAAACAAAAAGGGTTAAAACCCACTTACCCAGGTCAATAAATCGAACCTGGTTTTAGCGAGCGAAGAGCAGCTTCTATTAACGATGTAATGCTAACTGAGGAACAGTGTTCCCGAAAGCCACTAAAATCATTGTGGCAAAGCCGGAAAATGGGGGATGGGTCCTCTACTCAGAGAAAAATACAGCCTGTCTTCGCTTAGATAGGTCCTCAAGGGCTTCATCAAACCCCTGCGCCGAGATCGCCTCAAGGCTAAGCCAGCCAGCGGTGCGCCCAGGTCCTATCTTCTGAGGGAGCTTAAAGAGATTAGAGCTTAGCGCCTCATCATGAGAGATGTAGCTCGTACTCCACACCACCTCCATCCCGGCCCCGCGCACTAACTCCATCTTGAAACCGAATGATGCCGGGGAATCCGCACCCAACGCTCCCCCCTCGCGATCGTGAACGGTTGTGATGGTAGTAAAGAGCACCGCATCTAAATTAAGCCTCTTGGCGCTTTGTAGTGCGGCTGCTCGCAAGTCAGACCCCGTGGCCAGCTGGGCTCCCCGCTCCTTACCGACAGAGGGGGTAACGAACTCAACGGAGAGCGCCCGCGCAGCTGCTTGTTCGAGCTGGTTATTAAACTGCTCCTGGCGCCTGGTATCGCCTCGGGCCGTATCAGAAAATTGCACTGGAGCAACAAACACCGAATTAACCCTCAAAAGCCCCTTGGCGTCCTGGGATAGGGTCTTTTGACGCTGAGGCACCAAAGAAGAAGCGGTCACTGAACCTAGGGAGTCTCCTCCTAAGGCTCCTGGCGCGCCCGCTCTAGAGCCCCGTCCCGTGCAGCCGGCTGCGGCAAGCACAACTATAAGCAGACCGAGTGCAATACCAGATCTACTGGAGGTTGTCCGGGGAGATCTGCATTGAATACCACTCAGCGTCATTCTCATACGAAACCTTACTAGTAGTTCTAACATTGTAACACCCGGGGCGGATGATAGACCGAACATCGAGGCTCCTGCTAGAGGATAAGAGGCACGCCTTGGGCCGGTTGAATACCTCATGACCGCCCCCATGAAGGCAAAAAAGGATAGCGCAAGGCTCTTGATTTCAAGATGTAAAAAGCTCTACCCTGAACCGGCCTGAGAGCGCTCTGTCTAAAGCGCTGCGCACCAAGACAAACAGGATTTAAAGCCGTTATTGTTTTGAATCGTTTTTCTGGGTCGGATATCTTAGATTGTAGAAGGTAACCGACAAGGAGTAAGACTGTTGCGCGGAGCTAGACGGCTTCAGGAATAGAGATTTTTTTGTTACTGAGTGTTGTTATTACCGAGTGGTCAAAGATTATGGGAATGAAAGGCGCATCAAAGATTATCGACGCACTAAAGCAGCTCATGGATGGATACTGTGAGCTTCAAGAGGCGATCGAGCGTGACTACGGGGGACGCGGAGAGGACTCAGACGAGGCCGGCTCAGAGCTCTCCACCGAGGTAGACGCTGCGCTGGTCACCGAGATTCGTGCTGCGCTCGAAACGGTCATGGAGGAGGAGGATTTCTCAGCCGAGGAGATGGCTTCCGTCATCTCAATTCTCACTGACTCGCTTGAAGAGATCGACCCTGATGTGTTCGAAGCATCAGAGACTGAGCCCGCAGAGGAGAGCGAGGAATACGAGGATGACGACGAGGACGAGGAGTTTGAAGAGGAAGATGACGATGGGAACGAGGACGACGAGTAGTTCATCGTTCGCCCGATAACTCCCAACTCTTGGCTTCCATCATGCCGGCTCTCCGGTACTGCTCTCTTCCCGTAGCGATAGGTTTCGG
>JBILUF010000068.1:0-8830 GCA_044371155.1 Bdellovibrionota bacterium | reverse complement strand
TATCTATTTTTGTGATGGCAAAGTGCGCGCGGTTTGTCGGAGATTTTTTGGAACAACATGTCTCCCTTAAAATTCTTACAATCTCATTCCTGTTCATGATCGGATCGAATCTTATCGCCGAGGCGTTCCACCAGGAGATGAACAAGGCCTTCGTGTACTGGCCCGCACTTTTTGCGCTTGGGCTTATGCTGCTTACGATTAGGGCCGAGTCGAACAAGGAGAAACGTACCCCGGCGGCCACAACGGCCCCGTAACTTGATACCATTATCGATGCAAAAAAATTGGTATCCGCGCACCTCCAGCGGATCGCGACTTAAAGCAGCTCAACATTCGCGCGCGGCACCGTCACAACCCGCCCATCTGATAGTCTTACTCGCAGCACTCGAGCATGCGCTCCCGTTTCGATCCGCTCGAGCGAATGCGGAAGCTCTGTTACCTGTCCCTGTAGACCAAAGAACGGGAACCGAATAAGACGCACCGAGGCACCGAGCGTTAGTCCGCGAGCCATAACATCAGTTACCGCAGCACTTTCGACAGGGGCTGCCCCAGGTACAATTATCTCTGGTCGCACCGCCCCTGCCCGCACCTGGGTGGTGCCGTTGAGTGAGGCCTGACGACCAGCCAGAGGACGTAACAGTTCGGTAATCCGGTTTGAGATGGGGATCGCTCCGAATCCTTCAGTGATGATAAGGCTCATCGTCACCGCTTCATCGCCGGTCACCGCTACCCCGACGTCAAAGCCGACATATGATGCCAAGGTGCGATCATCAATCGACCCCACCACAAATCCGGCCGCACCGCGGCGCTGCGCCTCCGAGAGGGTCTGGGATGTCGGACATTTTCCGCCGATTAAAATCCTGCCTCGACAGTCAGAGGGGAGGTCCTCAGGATTCACTACTGCATCATTCGGCACTAACAGTGGGGCGATGATCCCAGAGCGCTCTCCACCTACTCCAAAAATTCCCTGTACAAGGGCAGCATCCGTCTCAATCGTCACTGATTTCTGGGGCTCCACTGCCACCACGGTGCCAGCGATATAGCCTCGAAGCTCAATACGCTTTGGAGCTAAGCGGATGCCAAGATGCCCGGTGCCCTCAGCAAAAAACTCTACCACTCCGTCTACCGGAGCCATGAGTCTTGATTTCAAAAGGCCGAATAGTCCTGCATGCTCGCACAAAAGATCCCCCCGGCTGACCCTCTGCCCTACGGAAACTTTAATACCTTTGGCAACTTCTAGCGGCTCAATACCCATCCGCTCGGCAATACGGACGATATCCAGGTCTCCTGGACGCTCGGCCGAAGCAACGACGGTGTCAGCTGCGATCTTATCCCCCACCGCAACCAGCACTGTGCCTGGCACCGGAAGCTCTCGGATTTTTTGGACGCGCACTCGCGGTGCAACAGTGAGGCTGGGGGTTAGAACTGCTGTCATCTGGCCTTTATTCCATACAAACTCAATCGTAGAGTACACCCTCTCGATGGTGGTTGAATAGCCATGAGCCCGTCCCCGGGCTGGCAACCTTACCATGCGGGGGAATCAAATTTTTCGTGTCCCTAAGATTATTTTTGCTCTATAGTCTAGGGCATTATTACCTAACTGCATAACGCCTGCGACTATTCATAGCCTGCCGCATTGAATAAGTTCTGGGAGAGAAACCAGCAAAAGAAACACCGCAATTACTACCCTCAGAGGACCATGACCATAACCCGCGAAGCTGACCTGTTTCACCAGCGCCCCACACCAATTGTGGGAAAGGCCGTGCCCTCCCCGATTGGAAGCATGAATTTTAACCTTCTGAGAGCCCTGTTGGATGAAGGGGCTTTTCTCAAGCTGCATCGTGGTGCTGAAATCGGAGTTTTTGAGGGTAACACATCGGCGCATCTACTTGCCTCGTTCTCTGCTCTCGAAATGTACTGCGTTGACCCATTTGTGGAATACAGTCAATTTGAACATGACAAGACATCAGAAAAAATGACTACCTGCGAAGCCAAAGCTCGCGCCTGCCTTGCTCCATTCGGTGCACGCGCAAAGATAATTAAGAGCTTCTCAGTTGAGGCGGCAAAGAGCGTCGAGAGCGATTCGCTCGACTTTGTATTCATCGATGCGCTACACACCTTTGATGCGGTGACTGAAGACCTGAACGCCTGGTATCGCACAGTTCGCCCTGGTGGCCTCGTGGCTGGTCACGATTTTAGTTGGCCCGGGGTACCAGAAGCGCTGGAAAAGTTTATTGCACCGCTTGGAAAGGCCGCCTTTTACTCCCCCTCTACCAGTGATGTGTGGTTCTTTGTGAAATAGCCGGGTAATCAAAGACGATCGCCAACTTCTCTCGCTTTTCCGAGGAGAGAGACCTTATCCTTGCAACAGCCCTAGCGCAGCATAAACCTGACGCTGTTGTTCGCAGCGCGCCTCGCTATCTTCAAGCATCACTATCGGCCTATTACGACCATCAAAAATCAGTCCAGCTCCGCGACAGCGTACCTGCCGCTGATACAGCTTTCCTGGCCCAGCCCCCACGTCTACATCGCTACGGAGTGGTGTTACCAAAAGCTCCTGCGTGCCCTGCCCCTGTATCTCCACTCGCTGCACCCGCCCTGCGATGATTGTTCCGACCACCACCCCATCAAGCGCTACCGAGCAAAGTTCAGGCGCACTCTTGCGCCGCGGGTCATATACCGGAGCTATGCCGTAGGCGATATGCACCAGACAATCGTGGGTAAAAATCTCCTGCGCTGCCTCCGGATGCACAGATGCTAACACCCCAAGATGCGGCATCATGAAAATGGAATCTACTGCAAGTTCGGTGACACCTTGCAGACCGAAGCCATCGAGCATCATCAATGCGGCCGAAAGACGCTCGGGCGCATGGCTCAGCACCCCACCTGAACCTATCACGAGGTCAAGCTTCATAAGATCCACGAGCTCATAGCGGTTACTCTTCTGCGCAAACATCTCAGCAATTCCACGACGCTGCTGATTGCCTGCTAGCCCCACGGCAAGCATCCGATGGTGCGCCAAAGACAAGCGCAGCGCCTCTCGGCACACCGCTTGCTCAAGCCACAGATCCTCCATTGATTGCGGAATGCTAGTGGGCCGAATCATCTTGTTTCTAAGTCGGTCACTGAGCTCAGCCTCTGGGATATGATACGGCAACCACCGCGCGATATTGCGGGCTCCTGCTTCAATCAGCACATTCGCCACCGAGTAGCTCATGCCCAGATTAGCGCTCACTGTACGATTAAAAATCGGCTGCCCCTCTGTGTTGCGAAACACACTGAACACATCAGTGGTTGCCCCGCCGATATCGGCGCATAACACCTGCGAGTTCGTGCGGGTAGCGTGGGCAAGAACCATATCGCCTACCGCTGCAGGAGTTGGCATCACTGGCACTGGCGACCAGCTGAGAAGCTTTCCGTACCCCGGCGCATGGCTCATCACATGTGAGAGAAAGAATTCATGTATGATGTCCCGAGCCGGGGCAAGATCCTCCCGGTCGAGCGCGGGCCGCAGATTCGCCACCGCCCGCACCTGGGCTGCCGAGGAGAGGATCTCTGTTACCTCAGCGGCTGCATCTTTGTTGCCGGCATACACCACCGGTAGCCGCAGCGTTTCCCCAAAACGCGGCCGCGGCGATGCTGCTACGATAAGCTCCGCCATTTCAATTACATGCTGACGCGAGCCGCCATCGACTCCGCCAGCCATCAACAAAATATCTGGCCTCAAATGACGTATCCGCTCAATCCTGGCCGCATCATCTCGACCGTCATCAGAGCAAATTGCGTCCATCACAATTGCCCCGGCTCCAAGAGCAGCGCGCTCGGCCGACTCAGTGCTCATCTGACGCACAATTCCGGTCACTAGCATCTGGAGCCCACCGCCTGCTGAGCTGGTGGAGAGATACAGATCTATTCCCTCCTGTGGGTTCGTACTGGTCTCAACAAATGGGCTCTCAGTTGGAGGATCAGCGTGAAGGATCTTTCGGCCTGAGAGCTCTTGCACCTCCTGAAAGGCATTCGTTGCCCCCACCGTCACGTCTGCCACAGGTTCTTCAACTGTGGTGGGCGCTTCGCCGCGGTGCGTCTGTCGCCAGCCGGCTGCCGTACGCTCAAACAGCAGCGCCTTGGTAGTAGTGGAGCCACAGTCGGTGACCAAAACGGTTTTTAGCTCCTGCGGGGATGTTTTCATCTCTAAAATTCCACCCTACACAAAGAGACTTTTCACCGCTTGCGCCCAATCAGTCAGCAAGAACTGTAGTCGCTCTACCAATAGCGCCATACGCGCCATCACCGTGGACCCAAAAAATGCTCCGAAACACACCATCATAAGCCACCGTCCCAGCATCGACGAGCGCTGAATAATCCCGTCGTTGCTCTTAAAGGAGAAGAAGAAGTAGCTCATGACACAAAGTAACGTGAGCACAAAAAAGGAGTTGGTAAAACTTTGCCACCAGTTCACCCCATCGCTTCCAAACACAACGAGCGGCTTAAAGCTTCCGATAATCTGCGGCATCATCTCGTTAAAGAATGCTTTGAGCGCAATGCCACCACTCATCCCGAGGGTGAACCCGATTACGAGTTTCGCCAGCCATCCAAATCGGACTGAAAATATAAAGTAATACAGCAACCCAAACGCCATCGGCACGAGGTACAGGAGATACCAGTGATTGGGTTCGGCGGAGTAGGTGCCATCTGGGTACTGGACAATATCCAGACCTAGCATCGGGGTAAAAATCTTTGGTACGAAAAATTCCTTGATTGTGAGCACTATGCCAAACCCGGCTGCGATTCCGATGTAAAGATGCTCAAAGAATCTAAAAAATGGGTTTTCTTTGATCAGAAAGCTAAATATCGCGAGGGTCGCTAACCCGCCTACGAGCACAGTAGCAACCGACCAGCTTAATCCTATCGAGGTCATCGCAACCTCCGCGCAAAAAGACCGATCACATTTCCCAGAATCACAAGACCGATGATTACGAGATGCGCCACTCCGAGTCCGGTGTTGATAAGAGCGGAGTTATCGACTGCGCGCTGCGGATACCGTTCACGCAATAGCTCAGAGTACCAAGCAGCTCCTGCGATCCCCTCAAATAGCCCCTGTAGCTGCCCTGAATCAAGATAGATATAGGATTGGGGCGTCATAATCGAGGTACATCCGTGTACGAATATCGGTCGGTACTTTTCAGTCTGGAAGAACTGCACATACGACTCAAACGTGCCTGGACTACCGGTTATCTCAATCAACAATCCGATATCTTCGATCGAGGTCACCTGAGCCATCGCCGGGAGATCCGAAAGATTGTTGCCGCGCACATCCTTCTTGAAGACGGTCTTAATATCATCAGCTTTTGCAATGCTCTGAATCGCGATGTACCCACCCGCTAAGTAGCCAAGATTGACCCAGTCCTTCCCGTATTGCCAGCGCTCCTGTGGGTTCTCCTGCATCAATCGTCGGGCAGCTTTCTCTGGGATATCGTTCAGTAGTTTTGCCGACTCGGCCAGGAGCGAGACCACCGCAAACGGAATGCGGCGGCGGAGGAGATGCTCAATCACGACATCAGCCTGAGACCCGTTCTCGGCGATGGTGCTTGGACCGAAATCTAAGGAGACTAATGCTATTTTTTGGGGCCCTCCCTGAAGCCCTTCAATCGCATCAAATATCTTTCCCGCCGCGGACATCTCTGCTGGGCGAATCGAATAGCGCGCCAACAGCGGTATGCTGAGTGCCAGAAACACCAGGAGATAGATAACTCGGCGGTCGAGTTTGAAGGGAGGTTTACTATCGACCACGCTGCCTAAACTCCTCTGACTCGATTGAGAACCACATGCGGTATGCCATGACCAGTCCTGCCACCCCTGCCCCGATTTTAATCGCACGGAATGCGGCAGCACTCGGCACCGAAAGCAGCCAGAGCCGCACCTCAGGGAGCTCAGACCAGATCCAGAGTCCAAATGGGATCTGTCCGAGCATTACCAGAAACGCGGCGGCCATCATGAGGGCAGATTCGCTGGAGCGGATGCGGAACGCCCGATACGCCGCCGAAGCGATGTAGAATCCAAGTAGTGAGAACATCGCTGCCCCGAGTGCCACGAAGAGGCCGGTATAGAGGAAATCATAGAGCCGCCTCCCTGGAGTATATTTAGAGGTAATGTTCAAAACCGCCAATCGGGAGCTACCTACTGCGCCAAGCACCCTGCCCACCTCTCCCGAGCGTGCAACTGCCTCCGGTGCTGACCCTACAACAGGAAGGTTATCAAGGGCAGCACGTGCCTCACCGATCTGACTCTGCATCTCCGCCACGAGAGAGGCGAGCATCGCTCGATCTGATTCCGCCGCATCACCAGGCAAGGAGAGCGCAGAGATATCGGCCTGGGCCTCGGCTAGGAGCGGCAGCGCTGCCTCCTTAAGCTTACCGTTCCGCTCCCAGAAAGGTAGCACCCCATATGTTAATTGCTGAGCATCTCGCTCTATGCGATCTGAAAAATCCCGCAGAGTGAAATAGCGACCGACATCAGCTGCCGTGCTCTCTGTGCTGCGCCAGTCTACGATGGTAGCAGCCAACATCAATCCCAAGCCAAGCAATAGGGCAACGCTATAGGGATAGCCAGCGCGACGAAACATGATCCGTGAACCATGCACCATCAAAATATTGATAATCCCTAACCCAAGTGCCATCGCAGAGACTGCGATAAGTCCGTTGGAGATATCCTGGTGATATGCCGCTGTCTTATCACCAAAGACCTCCTGGGGCAGGATAAACTCCAGGAAGAAATACAGCCCTCCAAGGAAGGTCACTACGCGAATTAGGGTGCGTCGATAGTTCATGGGCTTACCAAAGGCTCCACCGTAACGCGGCATCTAGATTAGGCATCGAATGCTGCGGCCACACCGCATTAAATGTAGAGATTAGAACTCCCACACAAATGGCAACGAATAGGATCAATTTAGCGCGGTCCTGGCCATACAGACTTCCAAGCTGTACCGGCTCTCGGGTGAGATAGGCCGAGGCTGCAAAAAGCTCCTCGCCGATCAGGGTATAATCACAGGTGCAGATAAAAAAGGCCGCTTGCTCAGGGCTGGTAGTAGCCGCAACTTGCATAGCGCCTATCTGTTGCCCTGCTTCGGCCAAAATAAGCGACTCGGCGGTAAAATCACCAAACATAAATGCTGCGCCTACCTGCTCACGCTGCACAAGACCCATATAGCCAGCAGCAAACGCAAACTGGGCATCTGAGAGGTAGATCAATGATTTCGAATCGAAGGCGGCAAGCTGTCCCTCCTCCCGGTAGGCCTCACGCATCACATCCTCAGTGACCGCCATGACATCCGCCTGGGTTTGGGGCACCAAGAGCTTGGTACGATACATCGCCATCCGACGGGCGATATAATAGAGCACCCCCAAACATGCATACACAGTCGGACCCAGGCCGGTGAGCCCTGTGGTGAAGGATGCCGGACGACCCAGCTCTGCGCACCGTCCCACTGCTTCATCCACGGCATCGATCCCCGAGATACGGCGGACAAAGAGCTCCTGTCCTCGTGCCGCGCGGCGCATGTAGATCAGCACTGGGGCCAGTAGCAAGGCTATAAGAATCAAAATCCCGGTTGTCGCATGCTGAAACCCTCCCATCAGCTGCTCCGCTCCTCAAGGAGGGTAATGAGCCGTTCGACATCATCACGCGACTCCAAGAGCTTGGCTACCGTTTGCACAGTATCGCCACCAAAGAGTAATCTAAGCAGCGGCTCTGTTGCCTGCACCCCAAACGAGATCAGTGTGGAAAGCGGCTTATGGAGCTCTAGAAAAAATATCGCTGGCACTGCCATGCCGCGACTCATGATGGAGTCGGCCAGGGTGACAAGTGGTTCGGAGGCAGTGGCGCTCATGAGGGGGGCGAGAATTACAGTGCTGTAACATCAAACTACCCGAGAGAGCGCTTTTTGGAAATAGGATGCATCTCGAGCAGCTCGGAGCTGTTTTGAGGCCTGCATTAGCATAATCATATCGTGAAGTTTGAGGTAGGATCTGCTATCTTCCCTCAGCCTCAGCTCAGCAACAATGGTGTAATCCAAAGGCACTAGTCATGGCCCCCCCAAAGAGACCTTCCTCGCCAAAAGCTACGCATCTTACAGCAGTCGAGGGCTCTGCTGCTCCCAAGGAGATAGCCTCAGATACGCTTCTGCGGCCAGGGAGCAAAATACCACTTGTAGCGGTGGGCTGCTCATCCGGCGGGATGAGCGCACTTGAGAGCTTGCTGGAGGGTTTCGACACGGCCTGTGAGGCTGCAATAATAATCGTGCAGCATCAGGACCCTTCATTTAAATCAACACTTGCCTCGATCCTTGCCAAACACTCAAAGTTGCCGGTGCAACAGGCGACTGATGGGTTGCTGCTGCAGAGCGGTACTGTCTATGTGGTGCCGCCAGGACAGGCTCCAAACATAAGCCACGGCGTCCTGAGCCTCTCTACTCCCCTTAGCCCGTTAGAGCGTACCGGATTAATTGACGAACTCTTTGCCAGCGTGGCCCAAGATGCCCAGGAGATATCAGTCGGAGTTATTCTTTCGGGCAGCGGTGGCGATGGGGTGCGCGGTACCCGCGCAATCAAAGCCGTCGGAGGGCTCACAGTCGCACAGAGCCCTAGCTCTGCAGAGTACGCTGAGATGCCGCAGCAGGTTATCGATACCGGAATCGTCGATGCTGTGCTCTCAACTGCGGAGATGCCCCTTAGGATTAGTAGCTATCTGCAATCATGCTCTTCAGAGGCACGGGCTCAGTTTGAGTCGGCGTTTGTTCCGGACTTTCTGGATAAGGTGCTTAGCGCGCTACGCCGCG
>JBILUF010000067.1:0-8912 GCA_044371155.1 Bdellovibrionota bacterium | reverse complement strand
CGCACCGCAGGTGGAGCAGCGATATACGAGGCACTTGCTGCCATCGCCGCTAGCACTGTGCATCCACCAATTGAGAGTCCCACCCAGTTCCCTAGCACGATTGCAAGTGCACCATGCAGGAGTGGTACTAGGGTGCCAAAGGCGAGTAGAAACGGCCCGACTTTTCGTAGGTCTCCCATGCGTGAGCCCGCAACTACACCCATTTCTAGAAGGAACACACAAAGCAGCCCTTTGAAGATTGCGGAATTAGAGTCAAAAAATGGGGAGACAACTTGCCACCCCTTAGGGTCCATGAAGTATCCGACGAAAAGCCCACCCACAAGTAGCACCATGGTGCGGCCCGTTAACACCTCATGCAGCACTGGCAGGATGCTCTGCCCCTTCTTAGCGGTTTTGAGTGCGCCAATTGCTAATGCGATGTGGATTCCTGGGCTCTCAAGTAAGGTTAAAAGGGTGGGCAGGTATCCCTCAAGTGGAGGGATGGATGGATCGTTTGCCATCATGTGCGTCACAAAAACCTGAGCCGCAATGAAGGTCACCGCAGATACCGAGCCATAGTGTGCAGCGATCGCTGCGGCATCCGACACCGTGAATCGTCCAAGCTTTCTTAGAATCAGATACGCTGAAATCGGGGTGATACATCCCAGCAGCAAAGTTATACCAATTGGCCCAGCGATTGCCGAGAAAGAGGCATGCGAGAGCTCGACTCCTCCCTTAAGGCCCAGCCCCAGAAGGAGGTAGATGGAGATACCCATGTAGATATCTTTCGGTAGCGCGAATTCACTCCGAATAAGCTTGGCGACTATTCCAAGCAGGAAGCACAGCACGATAGGGCTTAATAGATTCGCTTGCAGGATCTCTTTCATATGAGAATCAATACATGATATGAATTTCATGTATGGTAAAGCACGCTACAAAAGCTCGGTCAAGTGCGCGACTGCGTAGTCGGCCTAGGCCGACGTGGACGTTCCTGAGCAATCATGCACATGTTCTAATCTGTATGCACGCCGATCCAAATCTGGCGGTGCGGGAGGTTGCGGCGAAGGTGGGAATCACTGAGCGTGCCGTGTTGAGAATCCTCTCAGAGCTTGAGGAGGAGGGATACCTTAAGCGCAAGCGGGTAGGGCGGAGGAATCAATACACCTTTGCGTTGGATAAGCGGCTACGACACCCGCTCGAGGCTCATCGCAAGATCAAAGCGCTGCTTGACCTTGTCTGATTGACCCGCACTTGCTCTCTGAGCACCCTGCCTCTCTTTGAGCATCCTGAAACACCAAGCTCTATAATGGGATATTCCCGTGCTTTTTCTTGGGGTTGGTCTGCTGTTTCGTTCGTAGCATCTCAAATGCTTCAATCACCCGAGGCCGAGTGGTGCGCGGCTCAATGACGGCATCAATGAACCCAAGCTCTGCCACGATCCAGGGGTTAGAGAATCGCTCCCGATAGTCAGCGATTAACTTTGCGCGCGTAGCAGCGGCATCTCCTCGCTTCGTAGCCTCGTCGATCTCCCGTTTGTTGATAACATTCACCGCGCCCTCAGGGCCCATGACGGCCACCTCAGCGGTAGGGTAAGCAAAATTGATATCCGCACGAATATGTTTGGAAGCCATCACATCGTATGCCCCGCCGTATGCTTTGCGGGTGATGATTGTGACTTTTGGCACGGTGGCTTCCGCGAAGGCATATAGCAGCTTCGCTCCGTGGCGTATAATGCCGCCATGCTCCTGGGTGACGCCTGGAAGGAACCCTGGCACATCCACAAAGGTCAGAAGCGGAATGTTAAATGCATCGCAAAATCTGACGAAGCGCGCTGCTTTGACACTGGCATTGATATCAAGACACCCGGCCAGCACAGCCGGTTGATTGCCCACTACCCCCACGGTGGATCCGTTGAGACGAATGAATCCCACCAACATGTTCTGGGCGAAAAACGGCTGCACCTCAAAAAAGTAGTTGTCATCGGCGATCTCGGCCACTACCTGCCGCATATCATAGGGCTGATTGGGCTGCGGCGGAATCGCGGTATCCAGCAGCGGGCTTTCTCGAGAGATCGAATCCGCAGTGGGCATCACCGGAGCATCCTCCAAATTATTTTGCGGCAGGAATCCCAGCAGTGTTTTGCAGGTGGCGATGCAGTCTTGGTCGTCTTGTGTCAGAAAATGGGCCACGCCACTAATTGAGTTGTGGGTCGAGCCGCCGCCTAGCTCCTCTTTGGTAACCTCCTCGCCTGTCACCGCCTTTATGACATCAGGGCCGGTGATAAACATGTGGCTCTTTTGATCCACCATCAGTACAAAGTCGGTGATCGCCGGGGAGTACACCGCACCACCCGCGCAGGGCCCCATGATGAGCGAGATCTGCGGAATCACCCCGGAGACCAATACGTTTCGCAGAAATATATCTGCATAACCGCCCAGGCTCTCTACTCCCTCCTGAATACGGGCCCCGCCAGAGTCATTGAGTCCGATGATGGGACATCCGGTACGCTGAGCTAGATCCATCACCTTCACAATCTTTTTAGCATGGGCAGCAGAGAGCGATCCGCCGAAGACCGTAAAGTCCTGGGCAAAGACATAGACTGGCCGGCCCTCAATCCTGGCTGACCCAGTGACAACGCCGTCGCCGAGCACCTGCTTATCCTCCGTCCCAAACCCAGCAGAGCGGGTGGTAACAAACTTATCGAGCTCCAAAAACGAGCCTGGGTCTACCAACGCTTCAATGCGCTCCCGGGCGGTGAGTTTTCCCTGGGCATGTTGCTTATCAATGCGCTCCTGCCCACCGCCTAGCTCAGCCAGTTTATTGCGTCGCGTCAGTTCATCTGATCCAGTCATAGAACCCCAAAAATTCGATTGGCCCCGTGCCGGAAAGTACCATATCATGAGCCCACGATGACGCCACCCTATAAGACAGTATCTGGAATCCCACTCCCTGTTAGCTACAACGCCTCGGCTGTGGCCGACTCGAGCAGGGCCGACGCAAGCAAGGCAGGCGAGTACCCGTTTACCCGCGGGGTACATGACAGCATGTATCGCGGCAAGCTCTGGACCATGCGCCAATACGCCGGATTTGGCACCGCGCGCGAGGCTAATGAGCGGTATAGGTATCTGCTCAGCCAGGGCACCACAGGGCTAAGTGTCGCCTTTGATCTACCTACCCAAATGGGGCGCGACTCAGACCACGCACTCGCGCGCGGCGAGGTAGGCAAGGTAGGGGTTGCGATCAGCAGCATTGAGGATATGGAGCTGCTGCTTGCGGGGATTCCGTTGGATAAAGTCTCAGTCTCGATGACGATAAATGCCACCGCCTCAATCCTCTTGGCGTTTTACCTAGTGGTGGCGGAGCGACAAGGAGTGCCGTGGGGTAGCCTCACTGGCACGATCCAAAATGATGTCCTCAAAGAGTATATCGCACGTGGCACCTACATCTACCCGCCACGTCCGGCGCTGCGTATCATCACCGATATCCTCGCGTTCTGCGGGAGTGAGGTGCCGAAGTGGAACACTATCAGTATCTCTGGTTACCATATCCGCGAGGCCGGGAGCACAGCGGTGCAAGAGCTTGCCTTTACCTTGGCAGATGGAATCGCCTATGTCGAAGCGGCGCGCAGCGCTGGGCTCGATGTTGATGATTTTGGCCAGCGACTCGCATTCTTTTTTAACTGTCATAACGAGTTCTTTGAAGAGATCGCTAAGTTTCGCGCGGCACGCCGTATGTGGGCGCGTATTATGAAAGAGCGCTTCGGAGCGAAAAATCCACGCGCTATGATGCTGCGGTTTCACACCCAGACGGCAGGTAGCTCGCTCACTGCGCAGCAGCCGTACAATAACGTCGTGCGCACAACCGTGCAGGCGCTAGCCGCAGTGCTTGGAGGCACTCAGTCGTTACATACCAATTCATTCGATGAGGCGCTGGGGCTCCCCACAGAGGAGTCTGCAACGCTAGCTCTGCGTACTCAGCAGGTATTGGCACATGAAAGCGGCGTGGCTGCTGTGGCTGATCCGCTCGGGGGATCGTATTTCATTGAGGATCTCACAAATAAACTAGAGGCGGAGGCGAATCGATTACTTGAAAGTATCGATTCGCGTGGGGGAATGTTGGCTGCAATCGAGCAGCGTTTCCCGCAGCAGGAGATAGAGCGCGCGGCCTTCGACTATCAGCGTCAGATTGAAACCAAGGAGCGGGTTATCGTCGGGGTCAACTCGTTTGCAGTTATTGATGAGCAGGAACCAGTGATTCTTAAGATGGATCCCAAAGGGGAAGTGGATCAATATGCGCGCTTAGCAGCGCTGCGTAGCGGTCGGGATGCGGCGCGGGCCACCGAGGCGTTGCGGAGTATTGAGGCCGCCGCGCGGGGAGGTGGCAACCTAATGGGCCCTATCGTTGAGGCGGCCCGCTCCAAGGTGACGTTGGGGGAGATCTCCGATGTGCTGCGAACGGTATTTGGGGAGTATCGGGAGTAGTAGTGGCGCTGGGTTAGGCTGGTACGGCGTTTAAATTTTTTGTTCCATTTTCGGGGGTGTTTTGCTAAGATTTCGCGCCCTTGCGTGGGCTATTGCTGCGCATGACAGATACTTTCCACAGCTGCCGCCAAAAAGGGCTAGCAAGATGCAGCGGAGAACACTAGGATTTGCGGGAGTTTTTCTGGAAGACGGGCGGAGTTATTGAGGTATCGCGCTACGGGAGTGCTGCGCTTAACGAGAGAGATATGAACAAACCATTAAAGAAAAAAGAGCTCGATCAGTTTAAAGAGATTCTTATCGAGGAGAAGCGCAAGATCCTGCGGCATCTTGAGGATATCACTGAGTCCTCTGAGGAAGGGCTATCGATGGGTGGGGGTGACTCGGCCGACCTAGCCTCTCTGGAGATAAATCAAGCCAGTCTGCAAAAGATCGGAAAGCGCGAAGAGACCTTGCTGCGAAAGATCGACCTGGCCCTTGCCAAGATTGAAGACGGCACCTTCGGGGAATGTGAGAACTGCGGCGAGCCGATCGGCGCTCCGCGCCTCATGGCTCGTCCGGTAGCGCAGCTCTGTATCGATTGCAAAACCGAGCAGGAGAACGTTGAGCGTAAGTTCTCAAGCCGCGAGCCGACCGACGATGATGGTGACGGTGCTGGAGAGGACTCTGAAGAGTCGGAATAGGACTAACCATCTAGTCAAGCCATCTAGTCAGGGCGGATGATCTGATAAGGCCCTTCCGGCACTCTGCAAGTAGTCACTCTGCAAGCAGGAACTCTGCAAGTAGAACGACTAGGGCTCTTTAGGGGTGTCGAGTTCCAGTAGTGCCTTTAGTTCATCAAAGACCTCTGCGCCAGCCGCCAGCAGCGCTGTGCCTTTGAGCTCTGCCGGAAGGCTCTGCCAGTGCGTGTCGGCCGGGCCAGTCGGATAGTTGCATAGGTGTCCAAACTTCGCACCTGCCTCGCGCGCAATTAAACTACCCGCGGCCATGTCCCAGGGAGCCACACTTTCATAGTACGCATCGATTCGCCCGCAGGCCACCGCACATAGGTCGAGTGATGCTGCACCAAAGCGACGTAGATCTTGGCAATGGGTGAGCACATTGTGTAGCCGCACCATAAGCGCGTCCACATGGTCGCGGGCGTAAGGGAAACCGGTCGTTACCAACGCTCCTTTTAAGCCGTCCGATACTTTGCGTGCCTTGATGGGCTGGTTGTTTAAGAATGCGCCCTGGCCACGGATCGCAGTAAATTCCTCCGATAAGAAGGGTGCTTTGACCAAGCCTGCTTGCACTGCTCCTTGATCAAAGAATGCAATTGATATTCCAACGTAGTGCAGCCCGTAGACGTAATTAGTGGTGCCATCGATCGGATCGATTATCCAAAGTGGCTTGGTCGGCGCACCCGAAGCTCCAAGGGAGGGAAACTGCTCCTCGCTAAGAATCTCATGCGTTGGAAAATGCGATTTAATAACCCCCACAATCGCGCGGTCTGACTCAATGTCTGCGGTGGTGACAAAATCGCGGGCACCTTTTTGGGAAACAGAAAAGCTCTGTGCTTGGCGGTGTTTGGTGATAATCGCCGCCGCCGCCGCGGCTGCCTCTTGGGCTACTGCCAGAATCTGCTCTGAAGTGTATGCTATCATGCAGGCAGGGTACTGCTTTTACACTCTGCGGTGCAACGGTGACCGATGATGAAGCTTCTAGGCAGGGGACATGCCCCGGCAAAATTAAATCTTATCCTGCGTGTGACTGGCAGGCGCCCGGATGGGTACCACCTGCTCCAGATGTTAAATGTCTGCGTTGACCTGTGCGACTCAGTGGAGCTTTTTCAGTCCGAGCAATCTGAAGATTCAATCGAGATTACCTTTGCTGGCCATCTTGGCGACCGAATCTCGGCCGAGGAACGGCGCGATATTTGTGCTCCTGAACAAAACAGCATGACCAAGGCGGTGGCGGCTTTCCGCAAGGAGTTCGGCATCCCATATGCGGTGCATATTACGGCTCAAAAAAATATCCCTTCTGGCGCTGGGTTGGGAGGCGGCAGCAGCGATGCAGCGCTTGTGCTGCGACTACTTGCCGAAGCGCTGATTCAGCCAGTCGAGCGTGCGGCATCTGTTGAGCGGTTGCAGCGCATCGCGCTTTCTTTAGGTGCTGATGTTCCATTTTTCTTGCACGGCAAAGCTGCCTGGGTAGGGGGAGTAGGGGAGGAGGTGCGGCCCCTTGCCAACAATCCGCTGTCTGGACGTGAGGTGCTGCTGGTTGTGCCGCCCTATGGATGCGCCACTCCAGCAGTGTATGCCGCACTTAGGGCACAGAGTCCCACGATACTGGATACTGCCGATCAGGAGCAGATCCCTCCGGAGCGCTGGACCGATGGTGCAGCGCTCACCGAGGAGTTTGTTGGAAGCCTCAGAAATGATCTGGAGCAGCCAGCCTGCGCGGTAGCCCCCGGGCTTATGCCGATTTTGGGGAGTTTACGGGAGCTCTCAGGAGCGTATGCACAGCTTACAGGGTCGGGGAGTGTGGTGTTTGCTTTGCCGCTGGGGCACGCCGACTTCACACCTGACTTGCAGGAAGCATTAGCCAGTGCCTCGCGGCAGCATGGCTGTCGGTTGCTTTGGCAGAAAGTGCTGTAGCGGACGGTTTTTTGGTTCTCACGAAGATTGCTTTTTCTTAGCCCCCTCGGTATCTTAGGTCTGTTACCTGTGATAAGAGATTGGCCGGTAGCCAAGTGGTAAGGCATCGGACTTTGACTCCGACATACGTAGGTTCGACCCCTACCCGGCCAACCAGATATAGCGTGTGTGAGCAGTACCGCCCCCTTGGTGTGATTCTTTGTGTAGGTGTGCATGGACCTCTCAGGCCAGCTCCTCGTCTTCTCCGGTCGTTCCAACCCTCGATTTACCTCGCAGATATGTGAGTCGCTTCCAGTAGAGCTGGGAAGGCTTCAGGTGCTGCGCTTTAGCGATGGTGAGCTCTCGGTAGAGATCGAGGATAATGTGCGCGGTAGGGATGTGTTTCTCGTTCAGAGCACTTCACAGCCTGGAAACGATCATCTGATGGAGCTTTTAATCACACTAGATGCGATCAAGCGCTCCTCGGCTGATCGCATCACCGCGGTGATTCCGTATTTTGGTTATGCGCGCCAGGATAGAAAACTCAAGCCGCGGGTGCCGATTACCGCCAAGTTAGTAGCTGACCTTTTAACTGCCGCAGGAGCGCATCGTATCCTTACGATGGATCTGCATGCCGGTCAGATCATGGGATTCTTTAACATCCCGGTAGATAACCTCAATGCGATGCCGGTGCTGCTGCCCTATGTGAAAGAGAAATATGGCAACGAGACCCTCACGATCGTTTCCCCTGATATGGGCGGGGTAGAGCGGGCGCGACACCTAGCGACTCGACTGGATAACACCCCAATTGCAATTATCGACAAGCGGCGCTCCGGACCTAATCAGGTCGCTGAGATGAAGGTAGTTGGAGAGGTTGCGGGGCGCACCTGTGTGATTGTTGACGATATGGTCGACACAGCTGGGACGCTTGCGAAGGCCACCGACACCTTGCTGCGGGAAGGAGCTACCAAGGTGATCGCTTGCTGTGTGCATCCAGTTTTCTCGGGTAACGCCAATCAGACTATCAATGAGTCTAATTTGGCAGAGGTTATCGTGACCGATACGATCCAGATTCCAAAGTCGTTCCAGAGCGACAAGGTCACCGTGTTGTCAGTAGCGCCACTTTTTGCTGAGGCGATACGCCGCATTCACTCTGAGGACTCAATTAGTAGCTTGTTCCGTTGATGTTTCGCTGATGCGTGCGAGTAGTGTGAGGAAGCGAAGCAAGCGCTAGGATGTGCTCGTCTATCTCGATTGCTGTAGTTGCCCCCACTGGTAGGAGTCCTTCTCGGGGCTTGTCGTGAGTAGTCGAGTGGGGAGGGAGCTTGCGACCGGATTTCTGAGCAAAGTAGGGGTAGGTCCTGAGATCGTTATTGATGAAAGCTTGGTGGCAAGGATTGTCCCAACAGAGACGGCCTGGCATTATCAACTGGGCGGCCACGCCGAGAAAAAGTGGAGCACAGAGCACCTCTTCGAGCATGGTTGATGGCACGCGCTGTCCGCTTTGGTCGATATAAGGGGGTAGATGTTCGCGCCTGGTTGGGCAGCTCATTGGGTTGCATGAAGTTGTTGGATGCAGGCAGAGCTGTGCCCCAGTATGTGGCCTTTACGGAGGGTAGAATATGAAGCGCGTTTTGGCTCTGGGTGTGGTGGTACTTGTGCTGGGACTAGCACTGGCGTTCTTTAGGCCATGGCAGCAAAGACCTAGAAATGTTGTCCTAGTCATGATTGATACTCTACGCGCAGATCATCTGGGTGCTTATGGTTATGAGCGCGATACTTCCCCTAACCTAGATCAGTTTGCGCGCGAAAATTTGAAGTTTGAGTATGCGATAACCTC
>JBILUF010000398.1:0-2524 GCA_044371155.1 Bdellovibrionota bacterium | reverse complement strand
CCTCGTTGAAGCGAGCGGCTGCGGGTAGCCCTGCGGCAGTCGAGCGGCTCCTCTCCGGCGTGAACAACGCCGGCCTCGTTGAAGCAGTTGGACGCTGGACGGCATCGGGGCGTTGGCGCCCCTCTCCGGCGTGAACAACGCCGGCCTCGTTGAAGCATGACGCCCGAGGAGAACCTGTTCAGCGCGGACCTACCTCTCCGGCGTGAACAACGCCGGCCTCGTTGAAGCCGCATCGACCTCGCGCGCGATGCGCTCGCCGCGTTCGTTCCTCTCCGGCGTGAACAACGCCGGCCTCGTTGAAGCTTACTTGTCCTTTCCTGCGGCCGCAGCGATGCGGGCCTCTCCGGCGTGAACAACGCCGGCCTCGTTGAAGCGCCCCGTGCGGCGAGTGCGGCGCTTGCCCTTTTTGCGACCTCTCCGGCGTGAACAACGCCGGCCTCGTTGAAGCTGACTGGATGGCCGCGGCCTCCGGCGGCACCAAGGCCCTCTCCGGCGTGAACAACGCCGGCCTCGTTGAAGCCGGAAGCCCCAACGGTGTACGTGATCGGGGTGCCCGCCCTCTCCGGCGTGAACAACGCCGGCCTCGTTGAAGCAGGAACATCGACGAAGATACGGCGCGCAAGCACGGACCTCTCCGGCGTGAACAACGCCGGCCTCGTTGAAGCAATCAGCCAGCGAAAGGGTGATCGGTTCTTGCGAGGCCTCTCCGGCGTGAACAACGCCGGCCTCGTTGAAGCCACATGGCGCCGCGGGAAGGGGTGCTGCACTGCCCACCTCTCCGGCGTGAACAACGCCGGCCTCGTTGAAGCCTCGCGACCGACACCCTGGACACCATCGGCGCAGCGCCTCTCCGGCGTGAACAACGCCGGCCTCGTTGAAGCTATCCGTGGGCGGCGCACTTGGGCGGCAGCGGCCTAGCCTCTCCGGCGTGAACAACGCCGGCCTCGTTGAAGCAAATGCAGTCCCAGGCGGAACCCGGCAGGTGCACGGCCTCTCCGGCGTGAACAACGCCGGCCTCGTTGAAGCTGGGGGCTGGTCAGGTATGCCGACGCAAAGACAGCGCCTCTCCGGCGTGAACAACGCCGGCCTCGTTGAAGCGGGGCGCACGCTCTCGTCCAGTGGGCCCGACATGGGCAGCCTCTCCGGCGTGAACAACGCCGGCCTCGTTGAAGCTGCGCATTGGAGAGAAAGGTAACAGCAGCATCATTCCCTCTCCGGCGTGAACAACGCCGGCCTCGTTGAAGCCCGAGCAGAAAGAGAAGCTAGCCGCGATCAAGGACCCTCTCCGGCGTGAACAACGCCGGCCTCGTTGAAGCAGGGACTAGCGCTTCCTGGGCTAGCCTGCGAGTCTGGCCTCTCCGGCGTGAACAACGCCGGCCTCGTTGAAGCTGCCTGCGCACGTCGCGGCGGCGGCGGCGGCTACGACCCTCTCCGGCGTGAACAACGCCGGCCTCGTTGAAGCGTAGAAGCCCCCTTTGCGATGGGAGATACCTACTGCCTCTCCGGCGTGAACAACGCCGGCCTCGTTGAAGCTGCTCCAGGGTGCGGGCGCCCCTTGCGCGCCGACGGCCTCTCCGGCGTGAACAACGCCGGCCTCGTTGAAGCACCACGACGCGGGCTTGACCGACCTGAACGCTTCCGCCTCTCCGGCGTGAACAACGCCGGCCTCGTTGAAGCAACATCGGGCGTGACTTTGTCGTGCAGCGCGCGCGCCTCTCCGGCGTGAACAACGCCGGCCTCGTTGAAGCCGGCGCATTCGGGTTACGCTCCTTCGGCACCTTGGCCTCTCCGGCGTGAACAACGCCGGCCTCGTTGAAGCAGAAGGGCTTTTCGGCCAAGTTTGCGGGGGGGTGGGCCTCTCCGGCGTGAACAACGCCGGCCTCGTTGAAGCAAAACAGAGGAACCAGCACCAGGAGGCCCCTGCGCCCTCTCCGGCGTGAACAACGCCGGCCTCGTTGAAGCAACACGACATGGCTGTCGGAACGCTCGACGCGCGACCTCTCCGGCGTGAACAACGCCGGCCTCGTTGAAGCCAGCAAAATCTCTCGAGGCATCCACGACAGCCCGGACCTCTCCGGCGTGAACAACGCCGGCCTCGTTGAAGCTACCCGACGTGCACTCGGGGAAGATGTCGCCGTTGCCTCTCCGGCGTGAACAACGCCGGCCTCGTTGAAGCACGGGTGGTGGGGACGGCGACAACTTCGGCTGATAGGAGCCTCTCCGGCGTGAACAACGCCGGCCTCGTTGAAGCGAAAACGGCTCCAGAGCCACCCACGCCACGTTCGTTCCTCTCCGGCGTGAACAACGCCGGCCTCGTTGAAGCGCGATGTGTCCGACGCCGGAGCGGCGAGCGTCACGCCTCTCCGGCGTGAACAACGCCGGCCTCGTTGAAGCGCAAGTGGGAGCCAACCCCCTGCGTCAGGATAGTTGCCGCCTCACTTGAGATGTAGCTCCGGGGGCGCTGAGGCAACAAGAGATGAAGGAATACAGCAGGGACTTTCGCGGCCGGATGGTGCAGCGTATG
>JBILUF010000066.1:0-8946 GCA_044371155.1 Bdellovibrionota bacterium | reverse complement strand
GGTGTCGCGCTGCCACTCATCAGCGCCGGTCTTAAAATTGCGCACCGAGGTAAGAGAGATATCACCAAATTTTTTGAGCCTTAGCTTTAGCGGTGAGACAAACCCGGCCACACTACCGAGAGCCGTCACCTCCTCCTCAGTGGCAAGCCTCAGGGTGTTACACCCAACAGCTTTGAGGAGCTTTACCTCATTGACCTCAAGATCAGCGCGGGTGCAGGCCAAAATAGCCTCTCCTGTATCGGTGATATATATGAGGCTTTTTATCTGTCGCCAGGCTGGCTCACCATAGAACTCGACCCCAGCTTCGACTGAGGCTCCCCGAGACGCCGCAACTTCCTGCATGCTAAGCTCGCGCTCATCGCAGTTACACTCCAGCCGAGCAAAGGTGGCGATATCCTCATGCGCGCAGTATGCTCCGTCCTCGCTGACTAGATAGCGGCTTTCGCCAATATCCGAATCAACGATGAATTCATGGGCGTAATCCCCACCCATGTAGCCATTATCAGCTGCTACCGTACGGGCATTAAGCCCCAAGCGGCTAAAGATCCGCGTATATACCTCGCCAATACTCTGGTAATACCGCTCAAAATCCGCCCGTGAGGCATGAAAAGAGTATCCGTCTTTCATCAGAAACTCCCGCGCGCGCAGCAATCCACCACGTGCGCGAAGCTCATCTCTGAATTTTGTCGAGAACTGATACAGACAGAACGGTAGCTCTCGCTCTGAGACGGCAAACTGTCGTACCAGTGCCACCAGCATCTCCTCCGCAGTGCCACCTAGCACAAACTTCCGCCCAGAGCGATCCGCCACCTGCATGAGCTCAAAAGACGCACTCTCGGTCCTGCTAGTCTCCTCCCAGAGCTCGCGCGGATGGAGCGTTGGTGCGATCATCTTTTGTGCGCCAACAGCGTCCATCTCCTCTTCGATAATTTTCACGATTCTATCCGCCACCCGGATGCCAAGTGGCAGAAGGTAATACCTTCCAGCACTTGATTCCCGGATGAATCCGCCGCGCAAAAGGTATTCATGCCCGCGTAAGCGCACATCTTTTGATACCGCTCGAATTGATTTTCCAAAAAGTTGTGAATATCGCATACCGATCCTATAGAGGGCGCTGAACAGAGAAATTTGCTGCCCAAACGTAGCTTTTCAAAATCTTGAGTACTTAATTTTTCGGAGACACGCTCGCGGAATTCCGCAGCGCGCAGGGTGCTATCGCCCCTTACGGGGGTGACGGGGAGCGGCGAGGAGAAAGATCGAAGATAGCCGTGACATAGAAATAAGGCTAAGCGTCTTGCGTCTCGTAGTCAAGCAAAAAATATCTTCAGCTCTCACACTCTACCTACAAGCAAACTAGAGCGCATCCGGAAATACCTTTTCGAAAGCGCCGAAGCGACGCGAGAAAGGGGCAGTGCGGGGCCCCTTTCGAGCTTGGAGCGATCGGAAATCAGTCAGGAAGACAGATCTCTGGAGGTGTTCTAACCAAGCTGCTCTGCGGAAATTAAGTGCGCCACTTGCCGCAGCGCTGCGGGGCCGCTTATCATCGCATAAGACGACTATGCTGTTATCCTCGAGACTATGACACCGGAAGAGTATTGGGCGGATTTCCTTGGTGTTAGCATACGGTCACTCAATGCAGCTGGGGTGCAACTCATTCCGCACAGCGGATTGCAGGGGTATTGGGGCAGCTGGCTCTTTTACCGAGATGGGTGCTGCAAAGTCTCGGTGCCACAATCCTTACATGCAGAATATCGAGAGCGGCTATCACCGCTAATCGAGAATAATCGCACAGATATTGATTCTTTGAGAGCGATGTTCGATGAACGAGCACAGCAGTCTATCGGGCCCGCTTATCATGGTAGTTTACGGAAAGTAGATTTTTCTCCTTGTAATCACTCCACAGTTTGCCAGATCTCATTTGAGGAGGCCCTGCCCCTCTCTGAAAGCGGTGACAAACCTGGCTGGACGGACAGCGACCCGCAAAATGCAAAATACTATTTCGGAGCCTTTGTCGGGAGTTCGTTAGTAGCTATTTCAAACTATCGTCCACATCGTGGTCTTATCGAGTCACCCGGACTCTATACCCATCCCGACTATCGCGGTCAGGGGTATGGTAAGTGCGTCTTAAGCGCTGCCCTTGCTCACGGAATCGACGCCGGGCTCACCCTCATAGATTATCAAACACTCTGCTCCAATCATGCGGCGATTAAAGCAGCCGAGAGCCTCGGCGTCCGCCCATTCGCAGGGCATCTCGCGATTCGTTTTAAAGCGGAGAATACAGCGCCCGCGACTGGCTAGGTGCACCAAAATTTTCGGGATAAAAGTGGTGCTGTGATTCCGATTCCTTTAGAGCGGGGCTACGTAGGTTCCTAACGGAGCTCATGCCCAGAGTGCCCGTCGTGAGTCTATCCTTCTCCTCAGCCTTAACTATTTGGGATCTCCCTTGCTATGACCCCGACAAAAAAGCGACCAGCTCCCTTCCCTATCGAGTCTGAGGAGGAAGATCTCTATCCCTCTCGGCCACACACGCCACGCGAAGAAGATGGTTTTAATGAACAACCAGGCTCAGGAAGTGTTATTGGCGGCACACGCGGTGCGCAGGAGTATGGGATCGAAGGAGAAATCGCCGAAGAGGAGGAGCACCAAAGGGCCGAGGCTGTTTCAATTGATCGTGAAGGGTGCGGTGGGTTATCGCAGTTCTCAGCCGGCGGGGTGGAGGCACTGATCGCCAAAAGCGAAGCGAGTGAGGATCTTATCTCAGATGTGCTTCCGGAATCCGGAAAAGAGCTCGAAAGTTTACTAAACGAGCGTTTGCGAACACACCCGGCACTCTCTTCAGCGCAGATCTCTGTGCGAATCACCCCAGCCCAGGAAATTCTACTGAGCGGAGAGGTCCATTCAGAGGCCGAGCGATTACTGGCGGTTGAAATCACCGAAGCTATCGCGCCTGCCCTAGCGGTGGTGGCAGATTTACACCTCCCGATGCAGCGTCGGTGGTGAAGGTCATCCTACTCACCATCGTCTATGGTGCTTTCTAACACACAGGGCCCACTATAAAAGAGCCACAATTCACCGGGCATTTCGCCCCCCTTTCGCGTTTTGACTTACAGGTCCATAATCTAGATGCAGCGTAAATTGCTGTTCTGACCTGGCATACCAGGAACGGTTGTTTCACTTTAGGATTACTGCATATGAAACTTTTCACCTCGCTATCTCTTGCTGTTGCTTCTTTGTTCATTGCGGGTGCGGCATTCGCTGGTGACTGCGCCTGCTCAAAGAAAGAAGGCGGAGATTCAAAAGCAGCCGTAAGCTGCACCCATGGTGACCCAAACTGCAAAGGTGGCAAAGAGTGCTCCTGCGACAAGGCAGAGCATCACCACGGCAAGTCAGAGCACAAGCATGAGCACAAAGAGGCTCACGCTGAAAAGTCGAGCGAGGCTGCACACGGGCACTCGAAATAACTGCGATGCTTTGAGCTGATACAAAAAGGGCACCCTTCGGGTGCCCTTTTTTCTTTTCCAGTTTCTCTCACTGAGGGTGGTTTCCGAGAATGAGCTCCTCCCCATTTCCGAAATTGGCTCTAGTGGCTTTGCCGAGTTAGCCGCTCAAGCCCTAACAACATCAGAGATGTGAATAGGATACCAAGCGGGACGGTAGCAAATGCCCGCACATCTGGGAGGATCACATCGTGCGGATTCTGCTCTCGGTACCCGACCATAATAGAGTCCCCCGGAGCAAGAGATACTTTCTTCTCGGGAATTAAGATCTCTGCACGAACTGGCGCCGCACTCCCCTCTGCCGCTCGGCGATCAAACAGCACTACGGCCCTACTCTGCATACAGTTTTGATATCGCCCACTTGGACGGCGGCATTCCCCTGACTGCGGGATGATCCCCTCCACTTTGGCGGTGACAAAGGTGCGGCTAAAAAACGATATGCCAGAAACCAATAGCCACACTGTCCCGACAACCGCTGCCGGCAACGCGACACGACGGATCCAAGTGCGCACCTTTGCTTCAGATAGGCCGCTCGGCGTCTCCCTCTGGGCGGGTTCGCCAACGACGGTGCATCCAGAACCATTCATGAGGACTCCTTTCAATTATTTTTTGATAACTCGCCGCTAGTGTAGCGGTTATCTGGTAAACTTTCTCATCGGTCGTTACCGTTTCATCGCGGTACAGCGCCTGAAAATCAAAATCCTCAAATTCGATCATGTACCGATCAGCGCCAAGATAGCGCACCCCAGCAACTGCCACACGACACTCTGTACGCAGCGCGGCCAACGCTACCGTCTTGGTGGTGGCAGCTTTAACTCCGAACCAATCGACAAAAACAGCATGCTTTGCGCGCACATTTTGATCGAACAGCACTCCCACATTTTGCCCACTTTCGAGCCGCTGCACCACCTCGCGAAAGGCCCCCTTGCGGGAAATAACATGATTGCCGTTGGCCTCACGCAGAGAACGCCACCATGCATCAAACCGTGGCAACTTTGAATTACGCACCACAAAACTCATCGGATGCCCGTGCAGCGGCGCACAGTGTGCCAAAAGCTCAAAGCTTCCAAGGTGCCCGGTTGCTATTAAAAGTCCCTTCCCTTTGGCAGTGCTCATAAGCTCCTCAAAGCGAGCCCTCCCGGGGAACTCAACATGGGAGGCTACCCAAGTGGCATCCAGACTGGGAAGCCTTGCGAAATCAACTAGTACTCGAGCAAGCGAGGCATAGGAACGCTCTAACAGCTCCGCCCGCCAGCCTGCATCGCACTCAGGATAGGCCCGTGCCAGGTTCTCCTCTGATATCCGCCGTAGCTTTGGCAACAGTCGATACACAAGCCGCACCATCGATGTCATGACTGAATGCCGCAGGGAAAGCGGCAGGGAATTAAGAAGTAGAAAAAAGGCCCGTAGCAAAAGGACCAAAACTAGATCCATGGCACAGGGGTTATACCGTTTCTTACAGGAACTCGGAACCCGCTCGGAGGTGAAATGACGCAATTTTCCGGCACCGTAACAACCATGTAGCTCCCCAAAAGAAAATAGCCTCAAGTCGACCCAAAAGATCGCTATCTACCTATTCAATCTTGGTGTAAATCCTCTCTATGCACTCCCTGCGCTCGGCGTTTCGACTTCTCACCTCTCTTAGCAAACCATGGGCGGCTGAGGCCCATGGCTCCCCCTCATTGCTTACTGAGATCGCGCTCTCGATTGCTGCGGCTCGGCTAACACACGAGGCCAGCTATCTTGGAGTCAACTTGAGCAAGCCAGCCCCAGCGGGGTTGGCAGTACTGTGGGAGGCAGCAGCTAGGATCCAAAAGATAGACTCAGGATTATTGAAGGCCATAGACAAATCGGCTTCCACTCTCTCCCCTCACGAACTTGGAATACTGTACGAGGCATCCCGCAACCCGAAGACCGCAAAAAAGGAAGGGCTCTTCTACACTCCACAGTGGCTTGCCATGGAGCTTACAAAAAAAACATTGCAGACCACCTCCGGCGCTATTCTCGATCCGGCATGTGGCGGCGGTGCATTTTTGTTGGCGGCTTTCGAGCTATGTTCCCAAGCAACTGACCCGCATCTTGCAATTGCTTCACTCTACGGGGTGGATAGGGACCCTCTTGCCGCAGCCGTATGCCGCGCCGCACTGCTCTGCAGCGCTGGTAATTGGACTAGCCTCTCTGCGCTTCATCAAGATGCTAAGACGCTTACCAATCAGATTCGGCACGGCGATAGCCTCGTTGAGCCGGAGTCTCTATCACCTCAAGAGATCTTAAGCTTACGAGACCACCACCTCATATGCTGGGAAGAATTCACCCCCCGTGGTGGATTCGATGCGGTAATCGGCAATCCTCCCTACGGCCTTTCGCGCGGAGAGCAGATTACAGAAGCTGAAAAGACACTCCTTAGGCGGCTCTATCATGACTGGACTTCAGGAAAGATAAATAAATACCTTCTTTTCATGGCGCGCGGATACGAGCTGCTCCGGCCCGGTGGACGGCTTGGATTTGTGGTGCCAAACTCGTGGCTTGCAATCTCCAATGCTACAGCACTGCGACGGAAACTCGTTCATGACGGAGGGCTGATTGAAATCTGCGACTTCTCAGATCTACTTTTTGAAACAGCCGGTGTTGAGGTCGTTACCGTTATCGCTCAAAAAGAAGCGCGGCGACCGTCTATTACCATTACTCATAACAGTTCTAATCCAATGGTCACCCCGCACTCGTTTGAGTTCCCTGCTCCGTCGTTGAGCAGTGACTGTAGCATCCCACTTCGCTGGAATAGCCATAGCGAAACGGTAATGGCCAAGATTTTACAACACAGCATTGCTCTCGGAGACGCCGCGAGTCCGGTGGTCCCGCGAATTGCATTACAAGCCTACGCGACGGGAAAAGGCTCCCCGCCCCAAACAAGTGAGGTCGTGAAGGCTCGCCCCTTCGACCGAGACTCTCGAGATGGCCCAGATGTATATCCCTATTATCAAGGCAGCGATATCGATAGGTATCAGCTTCGCTGGTCTGGAGGGTTCCTTAAGCATGGGCCCTTCCTGGCCGAGCCGCAGGAACTTAGCCGTTTTGCGGGGCCAAGGATTGTTGCCCGCGAGATTCTGGGCACCGCGCCCCACCTCATCCGGGCCGCATTGCTAGAAGAAACAGCCCTCTACAATAAATCAGTACTGCATATCACCGCAAAATCTAGCACCTCTCGCGATACCATCTTGGCGATCTTAGGGATACTAAATTCTCGACTGGCATCGTTTATTATTGAGCTTCGTGGAAAGAAATCTCAGCGCCGCCTATTTCCCAAAATACTCAACGCGGATCTTAAGGGCTTCCCTATTCCCTGCTCCCTCGAACGAGATTGCGCTCCTCTAGCAAAATTGGTGCAGCTTAGGCTTTCGGCCTCTCCTTCGGAGCTCGCTTCACTTGATTCCCAAATTGAGAAAGAGGTTCTTACCCTATATAGCCTTGATACAAATGCCACTGCTGCGCTGAGCCCTGCCAGCTATTAAAGTGCGCGATAACGTTGGACCGGTTTTACCCCTAAAAATAGAGGAATTACAAAGCGCGACAATCGTCCTGTAACCTTGTATACTCCTGTCACTTCAGTGAGCATGCTGGAGACTCCCAAGAGAGGTACATTTTGGGAGGAGTTAGCGTAGTGTCCTCGGTGGGGATTTGAAAATACCGTTATGGCAAACGATCATCAGTCTTCTTCTACTTTTTCCTCTTCCAACTTTTCGTCCCCCAACTTTTCCTCTCCGGGAACGATCGTATCGGCTCCGATGGAAACTCAGGTGACTACCTCGCCCTCGACGCCTACAGTGCTCGAACGTTTCGCGATGCGCTTTGTTATCCGCTTCCTTGAATCACTAACGCGCGGTGAGCTCACCCTCATTTTCCCAGACGGCGAATCTCGCACCTTTGGCTGCGTCACCAACTCTTTTGGCTGCGCTACCAACAGCCGCAGGGCTACTATGGTTCTCAAAAACTACCGACTGTTTTGGCGCGTGTTAAAGGACGGTGCGATTGGTCTTGGGGAGTCATTTGTTGATGGCGATTGGGAGTGCGATCATTTGCCGTCAGTCATCGCGATCCTGCTTGAGAACTTAGACGTTGAGACTGAGCGCTCCCTAAACCTGCTCCGCCCATTCCGTTTTCTGCATCGACTATGGCACCAACGAAGGCACAACTCCCCTGAAAATGCTAAGCGCAATATCCATGCGCACTATGACCTCGGCAATGAATTTTTCTCGCGGTTACTTGACCCCTCAATGACCTACTCCAGCGCAGTGTTTACCTCCGCGGAGGAGACCCTTGAGCAGGCTCAGCTTAATAAGCTCAGGCTGATTATAGACAAGGCCAAAATTGGTCAGGACGATCATGTGCTGGAGATTGGCTCTGGTTGGGGCAGCTTTGCTCTTACAGCCGCGCGCGAGCGAGGATGCCGCGTAACGACTCTGACACTCTCGGAGGAGCAAAAGAAAGTAGTAGAGCAACGCGCAGCAGCAGCTGGGCTCTCGGATCGAATCTCAGTGCAGCTATGCGACTACCGTCATATTCAAGGGTCATTCGATAAAATAGTATCGATTGAGATGATGGAGGCTATTGGCAAAGAATATCTTCCAACCTTCTTTGAGTGCTGCGAGAGATTGCTTAAGCCATCTGGCATCGCCGTGGTTCAGGTCATCACCATGGTGGACCACTGGTATGAGGAGTACTGCAAGCGCTGCGACTGGATTCAAAAGCACATCTTCCCGGGCAGTCACCTGCCATCGCTTACTGCCCTATCAGAGGCGATCACCAAGAGTTCGCAGTTTATGATTGAGCAGCTTGATAACTTTGCTCCGCACTACGCCAAGACACTAGCTCAGTGGCGCGCCCGACTACACGAGGTAACCGCCGAGATAGCCCCGCTGGGATACGATACTCGATTTCAGCGCACCTTTGACTACTACCTAGCATGTTGTGAAGCTGAGTTTGGCACTCGCTGGCTCAATCTTCTTCAGCTTACTCTCACGAGGCCGAATAATACTGCTATCATCGCTTCAGATCGCAACACACCCGCCTTGCAGTATTAGTAGCGCTGCAAGAAAACGCGAACTCGTCTAACAGGCTGTACTACTCCTCGTCCTGAGCGAATGAGGGATCTGCGTCGGCCGTAGATCCCGCAGCGGGCCGCTGCATCGGCGGGTCATCGTCTGCCATGTGCGGGATGCCGTTCCCATCAACGGCTGCTATCCAGCTGCCATCAGTACGAAGTATCGGGGCAAAATGATGCATCCCGTTAAACCTCCAGCCATTCCCTGTAGGTGCCAATAAGGGATCGGGCATCAGCGCCTGCTCCTCAAACTCCGTTGTCGAGAGCTTATCAACCTGGAAAGCTCTGAGGCGCTTACCATACCCGCCGCGATTATCCTGCGAAAAACGAATCAACTTGCCATCAACAACA
>JBILUF010000065.1:0-8955 GCA_044371155.1 Bdellovibrionota bacterium | reverse complement strand
ACTCTCCATTACCCAAAGCTTCGTGGGAAAGAAAACCACCATGCCGATCCTGAATAACTTCTTGCTATCAGCCTCTGATGGAAAACTTAGAATTTCAGCTACAGACCTTGAGATAACAGCAATAGCTTCCGGCACCGCGCAGGTACGCGCAGCTGGCAGCACGACGGTAAATGCCAAGATTTTTTCTGAGATTGTGCGTGAGCTTCCAAACGGTGACATCACCATGAAGGTCACCGAGGGGGAACGGCTTGAAATAGTAGCAAAAAATTCGAAGCTTCGGATGGTTGGTGCAAGCTCCGATGAGTTTCCAAGTCTTCCAGGGATGAATTTTCAACCGAAGGTACGAGTGACCTCGACACAGCTCTCTGAGATGATCGGAAAAACTCTGTATGCAGTCTCACAAGATGATTCACGCCATAACTTAGTTGGTGTCTGCTTTGAGATGGAGGCAGGGAAGTCAAAGAAAGAGAAACCGCTGCGTCTTGTCGCAACCGATGGCCATCGCTTAGGCATGGTGACACGCCCGATGGCTGGTTTGGACCTTGAGGAGCGCATAATTGTTCCCCGAAAGGGCCTCTCTGAGATGAAGCGCATCTTGGATGCTGAAGAGGGTAAAGATGTTGGCATTGAGGTGCGGGAGGGGTATCTCGTTCTAGAGGCATCCAAGTCCAAGATTTCGGTGCATCTAATCGATGCTGAGTTTCCTGATTACAATCAGGTAATTCCAAAGGGTAAGACTTCCCATGCCATCATCGCTTCAGGGGATCTTTCTCATGCACTACGCCGTGTGGCACTGATGGTGTCAGATAAGAGTAAGTGTGTTCGGTTCGACTTTAACAAGGAGTCTGTTCGCATTTCGAGCTCATCCCCTGAGCTTGGAGATGCTACTGACGAGCTTCCGATAAAGTATTCTGGTGAACCGGTGAGTGTTGGTTTTAACGCTCTGTACATCCTTGATTTCCTTGGCACCCTTGGAGAGCCGGGAAATGTCGTAGTGGAGCTCAATGGCGCTCTTGGACCAGGCAAATTCAGCCCCGAGGGTGATGACTCGTGTGTCGGTATTGTGATGCCGATGCGGCTCTAGGGCATCGGTCCCAACCTAATGTATATCAAAAACCTGCGGTTATTTCAGTTTCGCAATCTGCGTGACACTCATTACTCCTTTCACCCAGGAGTGCAGTGTATTGTCGGTAAAAACGGCCAGGGTAAGACAAACCTTGTAGAGGCCATTTCGCTGCTGAGCTTAACTCGGAGCTTTAGGACCTCATCACTCAACGAGCTAATTCAGTGGGGCCACAGCAGCGCATCGGTATTCGCTGATTGTGTGATAGATGGTCAGGAGCGGGCCTTTGGGCTCTCACTCTCGGATGGCCATCGTAAGACATTTATCGATGGAAAAGAGGCTGATTCAGTTACTAGCCTAATTGGTAACATCCTCTGCATCACATTCTCGCCCACCGATATCTCACTGATTAAAGGTAGTCCGCAGGGAAGGCGCAGATTTATCGATAGACATGCAGTGGACCTTGAGCCTCAGCTCGTACAACAGCACTTGGCCTATCATCGAGCACTGAAATCAAAGCAGGCCGCCCTTAAAAATGGAACTGCGACCGCTAGGGAGCTAGACGTTTGGAACGAGATTTTAATCCCCGGCGCTATGCAGATTTTAAAGGGTCGACTCTCGTTACTTCATAAGTTAACTGAGCGGCTCGCTCCATTGAGCACCCGTTTGTTTGGTGAACCTGGGGCGATTTCACTGAAAGTAGTCGGGTCGAGCGGTGCTCTGATTCGAGAATCAAACGGGGAGGCGCCACATATAAATGAGGTTGCTCGGATCTTCTCGGAGGCGCGCGATAAGGAGCTCTCGCAGCAACGGGTATTGGTGGGGCCGCATCGCGACGATCTTGGGATCGAGCTTTTTGGAAAAGACAGCAGAGCATTTGCGTCGCAAGGTCAATCTCGCAGTATCGTTTTGGCGATGAAGCTAGCGCTCATAGAGCTAATTGAGGTCCAGCGAGGAGACACCCCGATTGTGCTACTTGATGATGTCGATAGTGAGCTGGATAGTGTGCGTCGCGAGGCTATTTTTGGAGCGATATTTGAAAAACCTCGCCAGATATTTATCACCGCCACTGAACTTAGGCTGCCTCAGGAGCTTGCAGCAAAGGTGTCGCAGCTACTTGAATTAGACGGTGGCGCGCTGTGCTCAAAGGGCAATGATGCTGAGCCAAGGAATGCAGGCGTAATAGTCTAAAATCATTAGATATTTATTCGTCGCGGGGAATTCGAGGTAGCTTTACGAAGGGGCTACAAAATGGCTATAATCTTTTAAATTCATTCAGTATTTTCCCCTTTTGAGCACGTCCATGACAGTACCCCAGCCCCAGGAGCAAACGGCCTCTTCCTACGGCGCCGATCAGATCAAAGTTCTAGAAGGTCTAGAGGCCGTCCGTATGCGCCCCGGAATGTATATCGGCGACACCTATGAGCGCGGATACCACCACCTGGTCTACGAGGTAGTGGATAATTCCGTTGATGAAGCTCTTGCCGGCCACTGCAAGAACATCGTTGTAACGCTGCACTCTGATGGGTCGTGCTCAGTTGAAGATGACGGTCGTGGCATTCCCACCAATATGCATCCAACCGAGGGAGTCAGTGGTTGCGAAGTGGTGATGACCAAGCTGCACGCCGGAGGAAAATTTGAAAAGAACGCCTACAAGATCTCCGGCGGACTGCATGGAGTTGGAGTATCAGTAGTAAACGCCCTGTCTGAATGGCTCAGGGTGCAGATTAAGCAAAACGGGAAGCTGCATGCGATGGAGTTTCGTCGCGGCGACCCAACTGGACCGCTAAAGGTGATTGGAGATGCTGAAGGCACTGGCACAGCGGTGCGATTCTTTCCTGACCACACCATCTTCACACAAACTAACTCATTTAATATCGATACCCTAACACACCGGATCCGTGAGCTCGCGTTTCTTAACGCCGGACTCAACTTGACGATTGTCGATGAGCGCACAGGGAAAAAGCAGGAGTTCTGCTTTGAAGGTGGCATTAAGAGCTTTGTGCAGCATGTAAACAAGGCCAAAAATCCGCTATTTGCCGACCCAATTTATGCCCACGCAGAGCGAGACAATATCATCCTTGAATACTCCCTGCAGTATAATCGCGAATACCAAGAGAATATCTTCACCTATGTAAATAATATCAACACCACTGAAGGCGGCACTCATCTGGCAGGCTTTCGCTCTGCGCTGACCCGCTGTCTTAACAGTTACGCAGTAAAGAACGGGCTGATTAAAGGCAGTGATGAGAGCATCACCGGCGAGGATACCCGTGAAGGGCTAGCAGCAGTTATTAGTGTAAAGATCCCCGAGCCGCAGTTTGAGGGGCAGACCAAAACGAAGCTAGGAAACCACGAGGTGAAGGGATTTGTGGAGGGCATTGTAGGCGAAAGCCTTGGCCGATTCCTTGAGGAGAATCCAGCCGTCGGAAAGACGATCATCGGGAAAGCGCTCGAGGCAGCACGTGCTCGTGAAGCTGCGAGAAAGGCCCGTGAGCTGGTGCGGCGTAAGGGAGCACTTGACTCCTCCTCGCTCCCAGGAAAACTCGCAGACTGTCAGAACGAAAACCCTGCTGATTGCGAGCTCTTTTTGGTTGAGGGAGATAGCGCCGGTGGCTCCGCCAAGCAGGCGCGCGACAAAAAGAATCAAGCGATTCTGCCGCTCAAGGGAAAGATCCTAAATGTTGAGAAGGCACGCTTTGATAAGATGCTGGCGTTTGAGGAGATCCGCACCCTTATTACGGCGCTCGGCACCGGAATCGGCTCTGAGGACTTTGATCTCGGCAAACTTCGGTACCATAAGGTCATAATCATGACTGATGCCGACGTGGATGGAAGCCATATCCGCACTTTGTTGCTTACTTTCTTTTACCGACAGATGAACTCGCTGGTAACTAGTGGCCACCTGTATATCGCGCAGCCCCCGCTTTATAAGGTGAAGAAGGGCAAGTCGGAGCAATACCTAAAGGACGAGACGGAGTTTAACGACCTGATCGTGCGTGGTGGCACAGCAGGGATTACAGTGCGTTCGAGCGACGACAAGGCCACCACTGGAGCTGAGCTGGCCACCCAAGTAGTGAACCTCAAGAATGCCACTGCGGCACTTGAGCAGTTCTCTACTGAGCGGCTTGACCCTCGTGTGGTGAAAGCACTCGCAATGAGTAGCATTAAATCCTCTGCGGTGTTCACTGATAAAAAGCTGGTGGAGGAGCTGCGACAAGAGCTCGATACCGCGCTTGAAAAGTTGGGTGTAGGCACCCGCACCGTCACTGTGACCGAGCGAAGCACTCCGGAGGGCACAGAGTATGCCGTGCGGGCCTCGAGCCGTCTTAAAGGGGTGCAGCGCACTACCCTACTCTCTCGAGAGCTGTGGCAGCGCAATGATTTTGCAACGCTGTATCGCACGATGCATGATGTCAAAAAATTGGGGGTTGGGCCTTTCGCTATTGAAGAGACTGGTGGAGCTGAGCCGATTGAATGTGCTGACCATGAGACGTTGGCAGCAGCCATCGACGCTCGTGGGCGAAAGGGCTTAAGTGTTACCCGCTACAAAGGTCTTGGTGAGATGAACCCAGAGCAGCTCTGGGAGACAACCCTTGAGGCATCGAATCGGCGTCTACTGAAAGTGTCGGTAGAGGATGCAATTGAAGCAGACCAGATCTTCACCGTGTTGATGGGAGATGAGGTAGAGCCTCGCCGCCGGTTTATCGAGGAAAATGCGTTAAAGATTAGAAACCTCGATATTTAACCGTGTAGACGTAACCCCACAGACCTGTTGTGGCGACTGCGAACTCTTAGTGAGATTCAAGCCGAGATAGCAGCCTTTGCAGCAAAGCATGGGATGACGAGCAGTGCACCCACTCGTCTGTTAGATCTCCTCTCAGAGTTAGGTGAGTAATCACAGGAATCACTTAAAGGCACCAACTATGGCGCGGTGGAGTTTACGAAGACACTGAACTGGGAGGACGAGCCTGCGGATCTTTTCTTCTCATTGATATGTTTAGCGAACGAAACCAATACAGATTTAGAGGCGTCGTTAAACGGGGTGTGACAGAGATATAGGCAGCGACTGGCTCAGAGAGGAGACCAGAGAGGAGACCAGAGAGGAGACCCTAGATCGGGCAGATAGTGGTGGCCATGAGTTTACCTAACCCACCGTTGACCCGGCCTACCGTGACTGCTACGATTAAGGATAGCAAGTCCTAAGGGAAGTACGGTGTAATTCCGTCGCGGGCCCGCCGCTGTATTTAGGGGAGGACTTACGCAAGATGCCACTGCTTTAGCCTCGGCTGAGTGGGAAGGCGCGTAAGCTCCAAAGATCCTAAGAGCCAGAAGACCTACTTGCTATAACGATATGTAAGCCGACTTTCGCGGAACAGAGTCAGGGCAGCAGGGCACGTGTATCTTCTACACCCTCCTTGCTCCTGGCCAAAGTGCGGCACAAGGAGAGGAGATGCCCCAAAATCAAGTCGCGCAAAATTGTGTATCGGAACCGCTTGCTGCAAGAATCGGTGGCGCTAAGCAAAGAGATATACTGCGATGCCTTACCATCGGCATTACCGCAGCAGCTATATGGTTTGGCCCTATCCCACTTGAAGCCGAGCAGGGCGGTGGCGATGGAACGATTGAGTATATAGTCACGGCCACCCGAGTGGAGACGCCACGTGAGCAGGTAGCAAGCTCAACCTCTGTGATCTCAGCAGAGGATATAAAGGAGCGCGGTGTCACAGAAGCATCGGAAGTGCTCCGCTCTGTTCCAGGGCTTGATGTGGTGCAAAGTGGTGGGCTTGGTGGAAATACCGCTGTATTTATCCGCGGTGCCAACTCAGAGCACACCTTGGTACTCGTTGATGGGGTGGCGCTCAATAACCCGATCTCAAATGCACGGTTCTTTAACTTTTCAAGTTTCACCCTTGAGGATGTTGACCGAATTGAGGTGGTGCGTGGGCCACAGAGCACCTTGTATGGCTCAGATGCGCTGGGAGGCGTTATCAATATCATCACAAAGCGTGGTGCTGGCCCAGCTACTGCAACAGTATCGGTGGAGGGCGGTTCGCAGAACTCCTTTGTGGAGCGCGGTAGTGTATCCGGTGGAACCGAGCGGATTAACTACTCTGCCTCGGTGCTTAGGCAGGACACCGATGGAATATCCGCTGCGGACGCGGCTCTTGGCAATGAAGAGAAAGATGGCTTTCATAATCTTGGCCTGGCAGCCCGCTTGGGAATTACCCCGGAAAAAAACCAGGAGCTAAGCCTCTCTTTTCGCCGCCAGAGCTCTACAGCCGATCTCGATAACGGCGGTGGGGCGGGCCAAGATGATCCAAATCGCAGGCTTAAGAACTACCAATACCTTGTGCGCGGAGAGGCCGCCCTTTCCTTCGTAGATGGTGCATTGAAACCAACCGTTGGGGTCTCTTACGTGGCCGAGGATTTTAGAGACAATAATGACCCAGACGTTAAGTCGAGCGATTTCCTCCGCAGTCGGTACCAGGGCTCACGGCTACGGCTCGACCTCCAGCAGGAATGGAAAGCCGCTCCGTGGCTCACCGCAGTAGTAGGAGCCGAGACCGAGGAGGAGCGAGGGGAGTCGGAGTATCGCTCGGTGTCAGCCTTTGGCCCATTTGAAAGCGAGTTTACAGATCAATCCGCACGCCATACTGGATATTTCGCACAACTCCAGGGAGGGTTCTTTGATGCATTGTTTCCGGTGGCAGGAGTGCGGGTCGACACCAACTCAGGCTTTGGTTCTGAGGTGACCTGGCGAGCAGGGCCTACGGTGGTGCTAGCGCAGAGCGGTACAAAGCTCTTTGGCACAGTGGGCACCGGCTTTAAGGCGCCAAGTTTGTATCAGCGCTATTCGGAATACGGCAGTGAGGACCTCGATGCTGAGCGCAGCATCGGTGTCGATGCCGGTTTCAAACAGCAGCTTATAAAGGGATGGGCTGAAGCAGGTGCGACCTACTTTCATAACAGCTTTGATGATTTGATCGATTTTGACCTGGACACCTTTAAATTCTCGAATATCAATCGAGTGCGCACCGAAGGGCTTGAGAGCTTTGTGCAAACAAAGCTGCTTGAGGGGCTTAGCCTCAAGGTGAGCTATACCCTCACTGATACATTAAACCGTGACACTGGCGAGGCACTGCTACGTCGTGCGCGACATAAAGTTGGCGGAGAGCTTCGGTATGCACTGAGCGATACAGCAGTGGCGCGAGTTATAGTCTCCTATGTGGGGGAACGGCCAGACACCGACTTTAGTACCTATCCAGCGACACCAGTCATATTGGCGGGCTATACCACGGTGGCCCTTTCCGGGTCATATACCCTTACCCCTGACGTGGAGTTACTTCTCCGAGTCGAGAATCTTTTCGATCGCTCCTATCAAGAGGTATTTGGCTATGGCGCTACCGGAGTATCAGGATTCGGAGGGCTTAGGATTAAGTTGTGAAAGAACTATAAGCTTTTACAATGAGAACGATTGGAGCTTTCTTACTGCTTGCGTCAGCGGCGCTGGCTGAAGATCGGTGTACGCGGATTGTCTCTTTAGCCCCAAGTATCTCCGAAACCATCTTTGCGCTCGGGCTTGGGTCGCAGCTGGTGGGAGTGAGTCGGTTTTGTACCCTTCCGGCAGAAGCTTCGAACCTTCCCCGGATGGGAGGATTTGTCGACCCCAACTTTGAGGCCATTGCAGCAGCTCAGCCGAGCGCAGTTTTTTTCCTTACGGAGTTTCGCCAGCGCGCTGAGGAGCTTCAGTCACTTGGGATCCCAACTTATCCGCTCGACCAGCGCACGGTGTCAGGGATCTTGGAATCAATTGGTATCCTCGGCAAGATATGTAAGAGCGAGGAGCGCGCACGCGCGCTCCAAAAGGAGCTACGCCAAGAGGCAGAAGAGATTCGGGTCCGGGTAGAAGGAACGCCACGGGTACGTACCCTTGTGGTGGTAGGCAGTGAGTCGATTGATTCCTTGCGTAGCCTCTATCTGTCGGGTCAGGATGGATTCTATGACGAGCTCTTAACGATGGCGGGCGGTCAAAATGTTGTGAAAGGACAGACCCGCTCTGCTCAGGCACTCGCCCTTGAGGGGATAGTAGCCCTAAATCCAGAGGTCATTATCGCCATTCACCCGAATTTTCCTAATGAGGCGGAGGGCGCTACTAAGGCACTTGCGGCCTGGAGTGAGTTTCCGATGATTTCCGCGGTGCGAAACCGCCGAGTTTATGTGCTATCCTCCCCCGAGATGTATATTCCAGGGCCACGTTACCCAAGGCTTTTAGAGCGCCTTGCCCGTATTTTGCATCCAGAGGTGTTTTAGCTGATGTCTCTTCTTGAGGTGGAAACTCTCTCTGTGAAGGTGCTGTCCAGCACACTGCTTCAAGGGGTCTCCTTTGTGGTGAATCCCGGCGAGGTAGTGGTGCTGTTGGGGCCAAATGGCGCAGGAAAGACAACACTTCTTCGAGCGGTCCTAGGACTTGCTCAAGGGGTCACCGGATCGGTGCGGATCAGTGGGCAGCGCCGCGAAGAATACAACCAGCGCTCCTTGGCTCGACTGATCGGATATGTGCCGCAGCGACTTCACTTCACGTTTCCATACACGGTGCATGAATTTTTGGAGATGAATCTTTATTCGTGGCAGGATTCGGCAGCAAACTTGGAGCAGACCAGGAGTGCAATTCGCCGGGCAGTTATACTCTCACAGATTGAAGAGCTCTTGCACCGACCACTTTCCGAGCTAAGCGGCGGAGAGCTGCAGCGCGTTGCTTTAGCCTCAGCCGTCGTGCAACAGCCAAAGCTTTTGCTGCTCGATGAGCCAGCCTCCTCGCTGGATCCGCGCTATGCTCGACTGCTGCACCACCAGATCAAAACGGTAGCAGCTGCTCACACCCTGGGTGT
>JBILUF010000064.1:0-9043 GCA_044371155.1 Bdellovibrionota bacterium | reverse complement strand
CCTCTTCGGAGAGGCCGCTATTCTCGAGCTCAAACCGCACCTCCTTGACTGTGCCAAGTGAGAGCGCAGCCGCGACCCGGCGCACACGATCTTTCTCTTTGAACTTACATTTTCCGGATGATTCAACCATAGATTCCTCGTAACTCGAGCCCTGGATTATGGCGGGTAACGCCCAGGTGGAGCAATAGCCTAAACCCGCTTGTTGCGATGTTTGATCCGTTTAGGTGAGATGAAGCTAGGGGAGATTTGGTTGTAGGAAAATTATCTAACGTCAACGCGGGGTTAGCATTGATCTTCACGGGAAATCCTAAAGCCTACGAGGAAACCTGACGACCGTTATATTGAGCAAGAGAGGCAGGGACAAATTTATACAATTCAACCGGCGTCGCGGAGTGGGGCCGTAGCATCTGAATACAATAGATAGGTTTGCTGGCAAATTCAGGACTGATTTGCCGATAAGGTAGTAAGGGCCCTAGCGAGGGTTTTTGAAAACGGGAAGGTTGCGATGGGGAGAGATTTCGGCCGTAGAAACCATAATTTGGTCTGCTCGTTCTGCGGAAAGACTCAGGAAGAGGTGCGCAAGCTTGTCGCAGGCCCAGGGGTGTATATCTGCGACGAATGCGTCGACCTGTGTAACGATATCCTCACAGAAGAGCTTGAGGATACCACCTCGTTTAATAGCAAGTTAAAAGTTCCAAACCCAAAAGAGATCAAATCCGCGTTGGATGAGTACATCATCGGCCAGGATAATGCCAAGCGAGCATTAGCTGTGGCGGTGCATAATCACTATAAGCGCATCCAGAACAACCAGGCCGCTCGGGCTGAGGTAGAGATTCAGAAATCCAATATCCTGCTGCTTGGCCCTACCGGATGCGGCAAGACCCTGCTGGCGCAGACGCTGGCGAAGGTACTCGATGTGCCGTTTACCATAGCCGATGCCACCACCCTGACTGAGGCTGGATATGTTGGAGAGGATGTCGAGAATATCATCGTGAATCTGCTGCAGGCCGCCGAGTATGATGTCGAACGTGCACAGCGCGGCATTGTATATGTCGACGAGATCGACAAAATTGCCCGTAAGAGTGATTCACCGTCCGTGACTCGTGATGTGTCCGGCGAAGGGGTGCAGCAAGCGCTACTTAAGATCATGGAGGGCACCCGTGCGAATGTGCCGCCGAAGGGAGGCAGAAAACATCCGCAGCAGGAGTTTATACAGGTCGACACCACCAACATCCTCTTTATCGTAGGCGGAGCCTTTGAGGGGGTGGAGCGGGTGATTGGCCAGCGGATCGGCAAGAAGAGCCTTGGGTTTGGCTCCACCACGGATGCAAAGGTAACCAGCAAAGATAAGGATCTTTTAAAGGATGTTGAGACTGAGGATCTGCTGAAGTTTGGAATGATTCCGGAGTTTATCGGTCGGGTGCCGGTGATTGTGCCGCTCGCTCCGCTGGATGAAGGCGCCTTGATTGATATCCTTGTGAAGCCCAAGAACGCGATCGTTAAACAGTACCAGCATCTTCTGGGAATGGAGCAGGTGGAGCTAAGCTTTACGGATGAGGCCTTAAAGGCTATCGCCCGAAAAGCGATGGAGAAAAAGACCGGCGCGCGCGGACTGCGCGCTATTATCGAGCGTTGCATGTTGGATGTGATGTTCGATGTGCCAAGCTCCACCGGTATCAAAGAGGTCATTATCACTCATGAGGTGATAAACGACGGCAAAGAGCCTGAGCTGGTGATGCACAAAGCTGCTGCGGCAGCGGGCTAATCGGCGGGTGAGCGCTGTCTTATTACAGAGCTCATTTCCCAAATCGGGAGTCTTTTGTGACTGGGGCGCCGCGCAGGAAATGCTCGATCGGAAGCCGCTTGCGACCCTCAAACTGAGCCTCATCTATTGATAACGTGCCGAGCCCGGTAGCTACTTCAAGTTTGCGTGGATCGAGCAGTGTGACGCTGCCAGGAGGGTAGGCGGATATTGGCAGAGCCTGTTTGGGTGAGCTTGCGAATATCTTAACCCGCACCCCGTTGAGATAGGTGAATGCCCCTGGGAACGGGTTAAAGGCCCGAATATGACGGTCTATCTCTACTGCCGATTTAGCCCAGTCAATCTCAACCTCGGCGTTGGTGATCTTGGTTGCAATTGTCACCCCCTCAGCAGGTTGCGGCATTGCGGCGAGCTCTCCTTGAACTATACGCGGTAGCTCAGCCACTAAAAGCTCAGCTCCTCTGTGGGCTAGGGTGGTAAGTAGCCCACCGGTGGTGTCGGTAGGTTGTATCGGCACTCGCGCGGTAGCATAAACCGGCCCGGTATCTAGTCCCGCCTCCATGTGCATCAGCGCTACCCCTGTTTCAGTATCCCCACTGAGGATTGCGCGGTGCACCGGAGCTGCTCCGCGCCAGCGCGGCAGCAGCGAGCCATGAATGTTGATTGAGCCTGCCCTCGGAATTTTGAGTGCTGCAACGGGAAGGATCTGTCCAAAGGCCGCAACCACCGCCGCATCGAGCGGCCCAAAGGCGCTGACCGCTGCGGTAAAGCTATCAAGCTCTTTCTTGATAGAGCCCGGTTGCAGCACTGGAATGCCGTGGGCTAGTGCAAGCTCCTTCACCGGGGATGGTTTGAGCTTCCCACCACGGCCGGCCGGGCGATCTGGCTGGGTGACGACAGCGCGGACGGCATAGGCATCAGGGCGCTCAAGGAGCGCCGCGAGTGCTGGCACAGCAAAGTCTGGAGTGCCGTAGAAAAGAATCGAGTAAATCGCCACCTGTGTCTCCGCCTTGGGACGGGATGCCCTGGACGCAGAGCCGAACGCTACGTCTATCGCCGAGCGCTCACCCCGCCGTTTTTCTTAAGCCACTTATTGAAAAGTTCGCGCTTTAGTCTGCTCATGTGGTCAATAAACAGCACCCCTTCTAGATGGTCGATCTCATGTTGGGCGCAGATGCCTAGCAGATCATCGGCGGTGAATTCAAAAGAGTTGCCGCGTCGGTCTTGGGCGCGTACGGTGACCTTGGCGTGGCGCGGGATCGTTTCGCGATACTCTGGGATACTGAGGCAGCCTTCCTCGGAGGGCACCTCACCTTCGTGGGCGATAATCTGCGGGTTTATAAGCTCCAGATACTCCGAGCGATCCTCGCTGGTGTCGATGACGGCTACCCGCAGCCCTACACCCACCTGCGGAGCAGCTAATCCCACGCCGTGAGCCACGTACATGGTCTGTTGCATATCGTCGAGCAGGGTATGGAGCTCGTGGTTGAACTCCTGCACCAGCGCGGTTTTGCTGCGCAGAATAGGGGCGGGGTAGGTGACTATCTCTCGTACGGTCATACCAAAGTAGTAGCATAACTCACGGTGGAGCTCCACGCTGGTTGCGCGAGCGCTGTTTTAATTTGTTCCCCGCCCGGGCCCCGTGGCATACTTGGGGTTATGGTAAAGCGCCGCTAACGGGTCTCCCTGGTGGCTCCCTATTGTAGCAGGTATGCAGGAATTCTCCCTTTCAGAGGCCCAACTTTATCGGATGCTCGTGCAGTTTTTTGGACGAGAGCGGATTGTTCCGAATATGTCTGTGTTGGCGGTGTGCGGAGGTGAGGTGCCGACTGGAATTATTGTTGAGCAGCGCCCCCTACCAAAGGATCTGCGGGGATGGGCCAAAGGGCATCGCTGCCTTTTTACCCTTGTGGATGCGGACGATTCCCCCAAGCTGGTGCTTGATTTTGAGGCCTTAAATGATGGTACTGTCGACCCGGAAAAGATAGAGTACCACCGGGTGCTGCGTCCGGTATTGGATGCAGCCGGGATTAGATTTTTAACGATCACCAACGATGAGTTCTCAGAGCTCCTCAGACCAGCCGGCAACCTCGACCTGCTCGGGTTCTTCCAAGATCGGTTTGCAGAGCTCGGGGTCTACCTTGGAACCGATTCAGAAGAATAGAACTCCGCTACTACTTTGGCTCACCTTAATTCTTGGGGTGGCGTTGGTTGCGTTTCGATTGCTCTACCCTGGGGCAGTTTCTGCTGTGTTCGTTGAGCGTATTCAGCTAATAGTTTTTCCGCTCTTTATTGTCGCGCTGTGGTCTACCCGCCTGGGGGGGGTGAGGGTGCCACGGCTGGTGTTGATCTTGGCTGCGGTGGCGGGAGTAGCGGCTACGGCGTATGGCTACATGCTAGTGCCCAAGGTGGTACAAAACGCATTTATTTTTAGTCGCCTGCAAGGTGATCGGGATGAAAGTACCAGTCGGGTGTTCCGCGAGCGGGTCGAGGTGCTGCTTAAAGATGGAGGAGATGCGACACTCGGTTCAGATCGAGCGTTGCAGAGGTATTTTAAGAGCTTCTCTTCGGATAATGAGCTCCGCGAACTATTTGACGACGATCCATCGCTCAAAGGAGTCGTGTGGGGAGACTCCGAGATGGTCCGGATCTCATTTCGACAACGCAGCCCTGTGGCAGTTGTAGACTTTGAGAGGGCTCAGGTGAGCCGGATAGCGAAAAAGCTACAGATGGTGGATTTTGTCGCTGTGACTGCAATACCGTTCTCGCCCGCTGAGTCCACCGCTTTTTTTGTCGCGCGTGTTTTTGAAGCGCTATCAGCGACTCTTGAGCCGCACGCTCACGGTCGCGCAGCGCGGTACTGGGCCAGTAGAGCGGCACTGCTACTGGCGGCCGATGCTCCGCAGCAATATCCATCGCGGGCCCACCGCGCGTATGCGCTATGGAGATCGGGTACGAATTCTCTCCTTATGTTTCTTGGCTCCAATGCCACAGAGACTGGGTATCTTGATTGTGCGCGGGTGGATTTGCAGCGAGCCCTAGCGATGCTCATTCGCCGGGAGAATCCAGATCTGGCTGCCGCCATCCTAAATAACCTGGGAGTGCTTGCTGTATTGAGCAGTGATGTTCAGGGCGATCCAGAGTGGTTGAGTGAAGCGCAGAGGTATTTGCGAGACGGAGAGCGGGCAGGGGCTCTGAGCCCGGTAAACGGTGAAAGTCTGCGCGCTTTTAAGGTTGCTAGGAGCAATCGAGCGCTCCTGGCAGCGCGCTAACCGGATAGTTCTATTCTGTATATTTCATCAAGCTCACTTCGCTCGTCATGAAATAGAGCCGGAAAAATTTACTTCCGTGGTCATTGTCCGTCGCTTAAGGCACATCCGTTATCTCGGCTCTGGATTTACAAATCCCTCCCGGGCTTCATTAGCTCGCATGCGCCACTCTCCCCAGAAATTCGGTCTAATTGGGCGGTGTGGCTGTTGGCGTTGCTGTATGTGTAGGCGTAGGCGTAGGCGTTGGTAGCTCTAGATTGTCGTCGATGCCATTGTCGTTAGTGTCACGCTTGGTGGGATCGGTCAGGTACTCGAAAACCTCGGCACCGTCGGCTAAGGTGTCGCCGTCGGTATCTAGACGACGCGAATCGGTGCCGAATACCGGCTCGACCTGATCGTAGATACCATCTGCATCCTTATCGGTGCGCTCGCGTGACATAAGCTGCTGTGTGCGACCTTGTAGCGCTTGCATAGCTACATTTTGCATCGCGTCATACCCGTTGCTGTTTGGATGTAGCCTATCACCGCGTAGGTAGGACTTGGTTCTAACGTTAAGTCTATCGAAACGGAGCACCACCGGGAATCTCTGTGATGAGCTGTAGCGAAGTAGGAGTTGATTGACCTTGAGGACAAAGGGCTGTTGGAATGTGCGTTGAGTTTGGAGCAATGTGCCCACTGCCACAAAGGGGGCGACTCCATCATCTGTACGCAATTTGAGCCTGAGGTAATTGACCGCGCTAGCTATGTTCCCAATTGTTACCCCTACGTCTGTTTTAACCCAGTAGTCATTCACTCCCACCGTTAGGGCGATGATGTCAGCGTCATGTAGTGCCTCTGAGATCGGATTGTTGCGTCCACGCGAGAGGTTTTTCTTCAATGTTCGCAATAGTCGTCCCGAGGTAATCCCAGGGATGCCGATATTACGAATCTCTGCCCATGGCCAAGCTGTTTGAATGCGCCCAGGATAGCCCTCGATCGGATCTAACGAGTCTCCAATCCCCTTAACGATGCTGTCCCCGGCGAATGTGATCTTGATCTTGCCATCGCAGTTAAAATCGATCATTCCGTTAATAAGTGGGCAGCCTGTAGCGCTCGCAGGGCGCACCGGTAAAAGTGCCATCAGAAGAGTGGCGCAGATGAGGAGGGGGATTTTTGAGATGTCGCTGTGCATGGTCATGAGCGAGTTTTGTCTGGCAAACTAATCAAGCATCTTGCTCTGGACTCTGCCGTTTAAAGTACTCTGCCGCTTAAAGTACTCTGCCGCTTAAAGTACTCTGCCGTTTAGGCGGCCCCCTGGCCCGTAAGTCTTAGGTAGCGAGTCCCGCCAATTTAAGATGCTGAATTCTCTTAACATATAACAAGATTATGGCGAAGATCCATCTAGGATACTGAAGATACTACCTTTTTCGATTCCTTCCAGGGGTGCTACCCTGCCCGGGAATAACCCTTATGCAAAAAATACTCTGGTTCTCATTTCTTCTCTGCGTAGCCTGCTACATCACTGGGCCGTTGGTAGACCCCGATCTGTGGTGGCACATCATGGCCGGCCGCTGGATCCTCTCCCACGGGGCGGTGCCGCAGCAGGACTATTGGAGCATGTTTGGGCAAGGGCAACCATGGCGCGCTTATTCCTGGAGTAATGAGATTGTGTATGCCCTTGCTGAGAGTTGGGCCGGGCTTAAGGGGCTTTTGGTGGTTAAGTACCTACTGGCCGCAGCGATCGTTATCTCCTGTGGAGTGGTGTTTGGCCGATTGAGCGGTGATGGATTTGTGGGGGCACTGCTTGCCGCTTTCGCCGCTGGAGCTTGCGTCAGTCATTTTACGCTACGGCCCCAATCCCTGGTGTGGGTCTTGATGGTGTGGCTCATCTATCATGCGCATCGCTTGTCGGAGGAGGGGTTCACGGCCCGTCGCGCGGGCTGGATTGCCGCGATCTTCGTCGTTTGGGCTAACACTCATGTTACGACAGTCCTGGGATTAGCGGTGTTGGGGGCGATGGTGCTCACCCGAGAGCGCAAAGCCGACACCGCCAAATTACTTGCGATTGGATTCGGCGCCACATTGGTCACGCCGTATGTAGGCGGCGAATGGTGGGCGCTGCTAAGCCAAGCCTCGCATCCTTTCGATATGCGCTCGATTACGGAATTTCGACCTGCCAATATCATGCAGTATCCCACCTCGTTTCTGGTTCTCAGTGTGGCGCTCTATGTTGTCTTGGTGATGTCTGGGGCGCGCGCAGTGGCGCCGGCCCGAATAGCTGGGCTTGGGGTAGCTGCGATAGCCGGGCTCGCGGTGGTCAAATTTATCCCAATGGCCTCTCTGTATGCGATTAGCTTGGTGGCGATTGAATGGCGTAGGGCAGTGATAGCGCACCCTTCAGCGAAGTTAGTCGAGGGGGTGATGCGTCTTAAGCGACTGGTGTTGGATAAGATCCCGCCTGAGGGGCTTAGTTTTTTGTTAATCGCACTATCGATAATGTTTGTCTTTAATGGTCTGCGCGCACCGCTAAGTGTGCGGGTGATACCGGCAGAGGCGGTCGATTTTATCCAGCAGAAAAAGCTTAGTCATCCAGTGCTTAATGATTTTGGTCGCGGTGGCTACCTCATGTACCGTTTCGGCGCGGCTGATGGAAGCCCTGGACCACTTGTGCCGATAGATGGCCGCACAAATCTTATCCCTCCCGATCTATGGCAGAAGCATCGGGCCGCCCTTAATGGCACTGAGCAGTGGCAAGAGTACCTCGCCCTGGTAAAGCCCCGCACTGTGCTGTGGCCTAACGAAAGCCCGCTGGTGGCGTTGTTGATTGCATCGAAGGAGTGGTGCAGGGTGTTTATGACTCGCAAGGACAAGGAGGGATTTTCGGTGTTTATCCCCAAAGAGGGGTATCTTAGCCGCAAGACAGAGCTCCCCTCGGATACCTGTGAGTAGGCGAGTGATGCGAAGATGAGCCTGCCAGGAGATGCGGATCAGTTGCCGGTGTCTTGGATCACCTTTTTCTCGTAATCGTCCCAGGCCTGGAAGAACAGCCCGCGGCGTTCGATGAGCTCCTTAAAGCTACCCACCTCCTCAATTTGGCCGCGACGGATATAGACAATCTTGTCAAAGAGCGGCACCAACGCCAGTCTATGGCAGGCCGTGATTACAGTGCGATCAGTGAAGTGGTGTAAAATACCGTAAAAGATCTGCTTCTCGGTCATCGGATCAAGGCTTGAAGTGGGCTCATCTAGCAGCAGGATATCACGGGCGCTTGCGCGTAATAGTCCGCGGCTCATCGCAAAGCGCTGCTTTTCCCCCACCGAAAGATTCAGCCCCTTTTCTGCTAGGTCAGAGTCCCAGCCTTGGGGCAGTTTGGAGAGCACCTCCTCAGCCTTACAGAGCGCTAGATAGAAGTGCATCTCCTCGGGGCGGAATTTCTCGCCCATAGTTATGTTGTAGCGCACCGATTCCGAGAAGATCTCCGGCTCTTGTGGCAGCACTAGGCAGCTAGCGGCGATCTGCTCAATTGTAATCGGAGTGCCGTCTTCGCTCGCGATCTCAGCGCGCTCGGGCACGAGCATTCCGCCTAGCACCTTAAGAAGCGTTGATTTTCCTCCGCCGCTAGGGCCTACCAGAGCAATTTTGTCACCTCGATGTATTGTCAGGTTTTGCGCTCGAATGCCACCCTGGCGTTCTCGCTGGATATAGCGAAACTCAAGGTCTTTAATCTGTAGACTCTTCCAGGGCACCTTTGCGGTGTCGGATGCGGTGCTACGCTGCAACGCGGCAGAGTCGACATAGATGCGAGAGGCATCCTCGTACGCTGTGGCGGCTTCAATGACTCCACCATAATATCCAGTGAATGAACCAATCGCCTGGAAGATGCGGTCAAGGTAATTCAGCAGCACATATACCTGCGCTACATCGAACGCGCCGGTGAGGCCGCGATGCCCATGGAAGTAAATCAGCAGAGAGCTTCCCATCACTAGACAGTATCCCACCCCGACGGAGCCCCACTTGAGCTCCTGAAAGCCCG
>JBILUF010000063.1:0-9122 GCA_044371155.1 Bdellovibrionota bacterium | reverse complement strand
GCCCACTGTCTGTTGCGCCCCCAGAAGACCCCCCTAGCTTGATTTACATTTGAGCCCCCGCCCCAATGGGCTGGAAAGGCAGACGCGGTCAACTGCGCTACGAACAAGATAGCCCAAAACAACCCTGTGGTTCTGCGGGACTGGCCCAAATTTAAGGCAGGTACGCTAAAGCTGATTGCCGCCTGCCGTGGGCTCAGTTAATCTAATCAAGGGGGTAGCAGAGCAGGCTCTAGTGCCCCCTTTTTATTTGCGGCGGTGCTGTTCCGGTGCCGTCCCTTTAGCACACCACTCCCGGGGAGAGCGATGACCGAGGATTTCAAGAAGGTAATTCAAGAGGACCGCGAGACTAGAAAACGCACCATGTGGAAAGGCACCATGCTCGAGTATCTCGAGATAGTGCGCTCCAACCCAGACCTCCCCAAGCTGGCTCACCGTCGGGTGTACGAAATGATCAGCACTCAGGGGGTGGTAGATGTTGACCTTGAGAAGAACCCCCGCCTTAAGCGGATTTTTAAAGGGGAAAAGGTTCGCAGCTATAATTTCTTTGCCGATGATTTCTACGGCATGGAAAAGACTATCAACCAGATTGTTCGGTACTACCACGCGGCCTCGCTAAAGGGCGAGGAGAGTCGGCAGGTGCTGTTCTTGGTGGGACCAGTGGGATCGGGAAAGAGCTCGCTGGCTGAGCATCTCAAAAAGGGGCTAGAGAAACTCCCCGCATTCTACGCTATCGAGAACTGCCCGATGAATGAGGAGCCGCTGCATCTTGTGCCACGGCATCTACGCGCAGAGTTCTCCAAGATGCTCGATGTGCAGATTGAGGGTGACCTTTGCCCGGTCTGTCGTTACCGCTTGAAAGAAGAGTTCCAAGGTCGCTGGGAAGAGGTGCCGGTGCGCACCTATGACTTTAGCATCCGGGCTAAGCGCGGCGTGGGTATCGTCCCGCCCGTTGATCCCAACAATCAGGACACTAGCGTGCTGATTGGAAGTGAGGATATTTCAAAGCTCGACCTGTACTCCGAAGGAGACCCTCGTGTTCTTGACCTTACTGGCGCGCTGAATGTCGGCAACCGTGGAGTCGTAGAGTTCATTGAGGTATTCAAAAACGAGACCGAGTACCTCCATGCAATGATCACCGCTACGCAGGAGAAGAACATCCCTGCCCCCGGTCGACACGGCATGATCTACGTGGATGAGTGTATCATCGCTCACTCCAACGAAGCGGAATGGAAGAAGTTTAAGAGCGATCACACCAACGAAGCGATCCTCGATCGTATTGTAACGGTGAAGGTTCCCTACAACCTGCGGCTGTCGGAAGAAACTAAGATCTATACAAAGATTATCCGGCAATCCCGCTTCACCGCAGACATTGCACCACATACAATTGAGATCGCTTCGATGTTCGCGATCCTCTCACGTATGGAGCCCACTAATAAGTGCGATCTGATGACCAAGCTCAAGCTCTATAATGGCGAAGAGGTCGTCGAAAAGGGCAAGACTAAGAAGATCGATGTTACCGAACTGCGTGAGGAGGCCAAGAATGAAGGAATGAGTGGTATATCCACCCGTTTCATCATGAAGGCCCTCGACAACGCTCTCTCGGACAATATCGAGCAGAATGCGATTCATCCGATCGCGGTGCGCGAAGCGCTGGTGAACATGGTTAAGGAGGCTGACTTCGCAGATGACGTTCGGAAGCGCTACCTTGAGTTCCTCCAAGATACTCTCCACAAAGAGTATCTTGAGATTCTCGAGCGTGAGATCACCAAGGCCTTTGTGTACTCGTATCAAGAGCAGGCTGAGTCCCTATTCCAGAACTATCTCGATCACGCAGAGGGATACGTCACCAAGAAGCGGCTAAAGGATCGCAGCACCGGCGAAGATCTGGAGCCAGATGAGTCCTTTATGCGCTCGATTGAGGAGCAGATCGCTATCATCGGCACAGCCTGTGATGGATTCAGGCAGGAGGTTATAGCCTACCTCTGGTCGGTCTCGCGCAAGTCGGAGCGTATTTCATATGAAAGTTACGAGCCGCTTAAAGAGGCCATTGAGAAAAAGCTTATGTCCTCGGTGCGAGATGTGTCGCGTATCATCACCAAGGCTCGCACCCGCGATGATGATCAGGGTCGCAAGTACGATCGGATGGTAGAACAGCTAATCCGGAATGGATATCCGGCAAGCTGCGTCGACACTATCTTGAAGTATGCAGCGAATAACCTGTGGAAGGACTAATCGGATTGGGGCGATGATGGTGTGAAAGGCGCTAGCCCTGCTTAGCGCGAGCCCTAAACACCACCTCCCCCCAAGTTGGTTTATACACCGGCGACTAAACGGAGATTCGTGAGCGACACGATTTTTAGACCATACTCCCCTCCCTCGCAGCGTTCAGATCGCAGTGCTCGGGACAGGCTGCGTCACCGCGAAAAGATCAAAGATAGTATCCGTCACAACATCGGAGACATCTTAGCTGAGGAATCGATTATCGGGGTGGACCAAGATAAATTGGTGAAGGTCCCGATCCGCTCAATTAAAGAATACCGCTTCGTTTACGGAGAGAATTCTCCTGGCGTCGCTCAGGGCAACGGTCAGCAAAAGCCGGGCGATGTGGTCGGCCAAGCTCAGCCCGGCGACCCCAGTGTAGGTCAGGGCGGCGGTGGCGATCAGCCAGGAGTGGACGCCCTCGAAACGGAAGTGACCCTTGAGGAATTAATCGCGATAATGTTTGACGATCTCGAGCTGCCAGAGCTTGAGAAGAAATCTTTGGCCAAGATCATCTCGGAGGCTAATCGCAAACGCAAAGGCACTCGTCCCGTTGGCATCAGAGCCCGCCTTGATCGCAAGGCCACCGCCAAACACAGGCTACGCAGATTGTTTGCCGCCAAGAAGAACCGCCCAGAGGACTTTGCAGAGGGAGACGAGCGGTTCCCATTCCATGACGACGATATGAGGTATCATTTCGTTGTGCCAACCGAGCGCGAGGCCTCGAATGCCGTCATCTTTTGCATCATGGATACATCAGGCTCGATGGGTACGGTAAAAAAATACCTGGCCCGTAGCTTCTATTTCCTCCTCTATCAGTTTATCCGGCAGAAATATCAGAATACCGAGGTGGTGTTTATCGCCCACCACACCGAGGCGAAAGAGGTTACCGAGCAGGAGTTCTTCCATAAGGTCGAAAGTGGCGGCACATATATATCCTCTGGATATCGAAAAGCTCTCGATCTTATCGAGGATCGGTATCATCCCTCGCTGTGGAACATATACGCTTTCCACTGCTCGGACGGTGACAACTTCTACTCCGATAACGAGCGTGCACTACAAGCGGCCGAGGAGCTGTGCGACAAATGCAACCTATTTGGATACGGCGAGATAAAACCCTCGGGGAGCGCCTACTACTCCGGTAGTATGTTGGAAGTATTTGGACAGATAAAGAAAGATAACTTTCACATGTGCGTCATCGAGAAGAAGGAGGATCTCTGGCCCGCGTTTAAGAAATTCTTGACGCAGGATCGATCCCTTGGCTTCGGCAGCTCTGGCGACGAAGCCTCGCCGAGCGAAGGCGCAGGTCCCGCGATGCCATAGTGGGCGAAAACTAGGGAAGCAACGTCAAAAGGAATCGACCCGATGGAGATAAATATCGAAGAGCTGATGGAATGGGATAAGAAGATCCGGGAGCTCGTCGTCCGCTATGGGCTACAGACCTATATCCAGGAATTTGAGATCTGCGATCACAACGAGATGATCGGATATATGGCTTTCTCTGGGATGCCATCACGGTATTCTCACTGGTCATTCGGTAAAGCTTTTGAGCGTAGTAAGACCCTCTACGACTACGGGGTCTCGGGCCTGCCATATGAAATGGTGATCAATTCTGACCCCTGTGTCGCATATCTAATGCGGGACAACACCCTACTGCTCCAGATACTAACAATCGCCCATGTGTATGGGCACAATGACTTCTTTAAAAATAACTTCACCTTCCGCTCCGGAATCGATGCCAAGTATTCCCTGGAGATGGTCAAGAATCACGCGAATCGAGTGAACTCTTATATTGAGGATCCCTCCATAGGGCTTGAGAATGTCGAGGATGCCATTGACCATGCCCATGCCCTAAATTTCCAGTGCCGTCGCAACCTGGCCACACCGAAGTTGACGCAGGATCAGATTCGGCTGCGGCGGTGGGAGGCGGCGCAGACCAATGATGATCCATGGGCCGCGATTCATCCCAAAAAGGAGTACTCCCCACCAGAGCTGAACAAGACCCCTCTTGAACCCGAGGAAGATATCCTGTCATTTATCGCGGAGTACAATCCGTATCTTCCTGAATGGAAGAGGGACATTTTGCGCATTGTTGAAAAGGAATCCAAGTACTTTGTCCCCCAGATGGAGACAAAGATCATGAACGAGGGCTGGGCAAGCTACTGGCACTATAAGCTTATGAATGAGCTCCGCATCGATCAGGGGCTCCACCTTGAGTTTATCGTGCGGCATAATCAGGTATTACGCCCCACTCCCGGCGGACTAAATCCGTACCATCTCGGATTTGTCCTCTGGAACGATATCGAGCGCCGCTGGAACGCTGGGGAGACCGGTCGAGAGTGGAGCAGCGATACGCCGCAGGGCGATATCTCCAAACTCGATGAGAATGACACTCCGGGTAGAAAGAAGATCTTTGAAGTTCGAGAATCAGATCGCGATAGCTCCTTCCTCAGACGGTTCCTAACTGTAGACATCATGCGAGAGCTCGAACTCTTCCAGCACGAAAAGCGTGGCAAAGAGCGGGTTATCACCAAGATCTCAGACGATGACAATTGGCAGCAGGTGAAAGAGACCTTGATTGCGAATGTGGGCATGAGCTCAATCCCGGTTATAAAGGTTGACGATGCTGATTTCGGCAGAAATCGCACCCTCTACCTAAAGCACTACCATGACGGACGGGACCTACAGCTTGAATATGCCGAACACACTCTCAAGCATGTCAAAGCACTCTGGGAGCGTGAGGTAGTGCTCGAAACTACAGTGAATGGCAAGAAGTCACTGCTTAAACTTTCAGGTGATTCCATCAAGGTTGAGCGGCTCTAAGGTATCCAGCTGCTCTTGGTGGTTACTCACCGCGATTGCGGGCCCGCGCGGTGGGGATCTATTCGCCGCAATTGCCTCTCCGAAAGTAGCTCATCCACCGGTGCGCCAGGGCTAGTTTTGCGCTACGTTGAAGTAGTTTAAGCGCTGCCTCGGCTGCACTCTGGAAGTATGGTCATCAACAACCCCAATAACGCTCGTGGCCCCCTCCCAGGGCGCCCCTTTTTACCTCCTCAGCAGCCAGAAAGCTCCCCTGCCCCCACCAAACTCACCGCTTCGATGCTCGAGTACGCGCAGCTATTTAGACTGCTCGCTCAGCCGCCTCCCCGAGGGGAGCTTGATCCGTTGATGTATCACTCTCTCGTGAATGAGATTCGACAGGTCGTTAATTTCGCACAAGAGCACCAACGGCTGGTGCACACCGATATCATTAATGGCATCGTTCAAAATGCGTTACGTGAGCACTGCAAACAGCAGCGTATAGATCCCTGGGAGCTCGAAAAGATAGAGGATGGAAAGCGTAAAGGTACCGACCGCACCTATACCTTTGGTCAAATCACAGACCGGGGCGAGGCGTGTTTTGCCGGTCTATGGCACATTCGTAGAACGTTCGAGCGTGGCCTTGTGCAGTTTAAGATCGCCGCGGTACCAGAGCTCATAGATGCTATTCAGATCAGACTGAATCAGCTTCCCAACGAGGAATCTAGGCGGATGTACCAGCGTGGCCCAAAGTCCTGGCAGCATCAGGTGCCAGTAGACTCAGAGCTTGGCAGGTGGATCGAGCAGATATTTGGCACTCGCACGCTAGGGTATTATAACGGCCTCCCTCCCCTCGGGGTCTTTACAGATGCAATTAGGCGCTTTGCTGATGCGGAGCGCTTATCCCACCTACTTTTGCCTCGCAGCCGTCGCGACCCCGGGACAAAGCCATGGCATATAGGGGCTTTTATGCAATTTGATGGGGAGCAGTTTGTCTGGAGCGGATATTGTATCAGCGCACGCGGGATACCGCTCAAGCTCACCCTTGGTATACGCCCGCACTGTGAGATCCTGGGGCTAAAGCCTCTACCCAGAATCTTGAACGACCGATCCTAAGCAATTGTCATGAACTGCTGCCAATCATCATTGACACCCAAATTAGCGCTACGCGCCAACACATAATCGTGATGGTTCCCACCTTCCATTTCTGCAATATATACTGAACGCAGTTGAGTTTTCAGCTTTAGCGGATGCCTGATCCTCGTTCAGGATATTGCGAAGTCAAGGCCGGAGCCAAAAACAAATATACTGCTCACACTTAAAAAGTAATGAATTCATCTCTTTTTTGCGTTCAGTATATGTATTTCTGGCTCCGGCCTTGCCTTCACGATATACTGCTCGCCTCAAGCTCCCTTAGTAAAAAAGGGAACTTCATACGGTGCGCACTATATATGATATATGCGAATTTTCTTATCTATAGTGATTTGTAAAAGCCGAGGTTTCGCCACGGACTCTTGAAAAACGCTACAGCACTACTCCACGTTGGATTTAAACATTGCAGGCTTCACATGTCAGAACTTGATTTAATGACCAAGATTATCTCCCTTTGTAAGCGTCGAGGCTTTGTCTTTCAAAGCAGTGAGATTTATGGCGGGCTTAAGAGTGCCTTTGACTTTGGGCCGCTCGGTGCTGAGCTCAAGCGTAATATCGCCGCTCAGTGGTGGCGCGCCATGGTGCATGAGCGAGAAGATATCGTCGGCATGGATGGATCCATCATCATGCATCCTACCGTCTGGAAGACCAGCGGCCACTTGGCTGGATTTTCTGATCCACTAGTTGACTGCCTTAACTGCAAGGAGCGTTTCCGTGCGGATAAAGCCCCCACCGCCGAGCCAGGCAGCAAGGTCTCATTCCCAAAGGGCGGTAAGAAAGGTGGTCAGCTGGTGGCTGGGGTAGTACCAGCTCGAGGGTATATCTGTCCTCACTGCGGTGCGGGTGAGCTCTCTGAGGAGCGGCAGTTTAATCTTATGTTCCGAAGCTCGCTCGGGCCGGTCGATCCGCTCGACAGCATCCTCGATGAGATTGCCGAGAAGTCCCTGTCACGTACTGAGCTGCGGGCAAAAATCGAGGCCGCACTGCAGCCATCCGCGGTATACCTCCGGCCCGAGACGGCCCAGGCGATGTTTGTGCAGTTTCTGAATGTTCAGCAATCCATGTCGATGAAAGTGCCGTTTGGAATCGCCCAGATCGGAAAATCCTTCCGGAACGAGATCACTACCGAACACTTTATCTTTCGCTCATGTGAGTTTGAGCAGATGGAGATGGAGTTCTTCTGTGAGCCAGGCACCCAAAAGGAGTGGCTTGAGTACTGGACGAACCGGCGCATGGAGTGGTGGCAGTCATTAGCCAACAACAGAAACGCCTTCAGACTGCGGCAGCATGAGGAGAATGAGCTCGCGCATTACGCGGACAATTGCTTTGATATCGAGTTTGCCTACCCTTGGGGTTGGGGTGAGCTTGAAGGGGTCGCCTCTCGCACTGACTACGATCTCTCGAAACATGCCGAAGCCTCGGGAGTAAAGCTGAGCTATTTTGATCAGCAGAAGAACGATCCTACGACGGGAAAGCCGGGCTGGCGCTACACTCCCTACGTAATTGAACCCGCTGCCGGTCTCACCAGAGGGGTGTTGTCCTTCCTTATCGATGCGTACACCGAGGAGCAGGCAGTCGATGCAGAGGGCGCAGAGAAGACCCGCGTGGTTCTAAAGCTCAACCCCAAGCTGGCCCCCTATAAAGCCGCCGTGCTGCCACTAACAAAAAAAGATGGCATGCCTGAGGTAGCCCGAAAAATAGTGGGAGACCTACACAAGGCAGGTCTTAATGTGAGCTATGATGAGCAGCAAAGTATCGGCAAACGATACGCACGCCACGATGAAATCGGCACCCCATACTGCTTGACGGTTGATCTGGACACACTCAAGGACGAATGCGTGACGATTCGGGATCGTAACACCACCAAACAGGAGCGGATTAAAATCTCTGAGGCTCTAGCCACTGTAAAAGCGCGGGTCGATAACGCCTAAGCTGTAGAAATCTAGACTCGATATCTCGGATAGTGTCAGATCAAGTCGTAGCCAGATTTCTACAGCCTGCCCATGGATGGGCAGGACGCCGAGGTGCATCGAGTGCACCGCAGGCGGCGGGTGGCGAGCATTGGGCTTTTACGGACCCCAAGGCGAGCGTCCCCCGCCTCTTGCGAGGCTAGGGAGGCTTCGCAAGAGGCGGTAAATACAGGAAGTAGAAGGAACAGTCTGACCAGCTCGGACATCCACTGTTAGATCAAATCTCAGCTACTGCACCTAAGATGTGGCCTCGTGCTCTCTGACAGAGTGAGATTCCATCGTGACGATCGCTAAGGACAGGTCATCCCCTGAGAAATCTCCTGGGGTCTAAATTTTACTCGCTTCAATCAGGTAATATTCAGATTTCCCCGAGTAAAATTTTTTATCGCCGCACTAAGCCCTCAGCTTTAAAGACTCCAGTCTTTACAACCTCAGGCAAACAACAGATCGAGCAATTCAAACGAGATTTCACCTCGTGCGATCAACAGATACTTTTCGCCCCCTCTCTTCGATGCTTTGTGGTATGATGACAGCAATCCCGCTGTGAAAACAACATGGCTGGAAGTACCTGCTATTTGTGAGTTGAATGAAGTTAAGGGTGGTATGCGTAGCAATCTTTGGTGCTCCTCCGGCGATAGGCTTTCCAGCTGGCAATGGATAGTCTGTTCGGCCTTACTCTCTTTTATCTTTCTGACTTTTGCTGGCTCTGTCGCTGCGGCGCCAAGTGACCGCGGCTTTCAGGTGCATTTGACATCGATGGGCGCCGATCTCCTGGACGATCTTAAGGACAACTGGAAGGTCAATTACATTCGTGTCCAAATTGGTAACAACGCCGAAATGGATGGGACGGTTGGAGATGCCTATATTCAGATGATGGAGGAGCAGTTTGCTCTCCTGGATGAGAAGCTACCACTCCTGGCCGAACGAGGGCTTAAGCTGACC
>JBILUF010000397.1:0-2605 GCA_044371155.1 Bdellovibrionota bacterium | reverse complement strand
CCGCTTATCGTTGCGGCCAAGCGGGTGGTGTATCCGGTACTCAGCGCATTTTTAAAGGAGAGTTTTCATCAGCAGCGCAGCTTTAACGCTGCAGCGCTCGCCTTGCTTGCGGAGCTCAGTGAGGAGGTGGAGCGGCTCAAGGCCTCCACCCACCATGAGTCTAAGTAGCAGCAGTCACGCTGCGTAGTTACGCCGCAATTTGGCTTCATTTTATTAGCGTGCCGTCCCCTGGTACTATACCGGAGATGTTGGAACAGGGGACTGATTCATCCGGCGAGGCTCAATCGCCACGCCACGCTGATACTGCGCAGAGCTCGGTGGCTGCTTTTCATGCGGCCAATCTAGGGCGCGATCAGGCGAGTTATCAAGGTAATATGGCGGCCGCAGAGGAGTCCAAGGCCGAGGCGATCATTAGGCACCTCGAGGTCCCAGAGGGTGGAGCGATCAAGGATCTCGGTGCGGGCACCGGTGGTGTTGCCGAGATCCTGGCGCGGCATTTCTCGCGCGCGACGGTGTATGCACAGGATATATCAGAGGAGCTTTTGGCCGCCTCCGAGGCAGGGCGGCGGCTTAGCATCCCGGTGTATGGTGATGCGCGCCAGCGGCTCTTTTCGCCGGGCTCGTTAGACGCTGTAGTAAGCTCCACCTGTTTCCATGAGATCCGCAGCTTTGGTGGGTTGGATGGGGTACGCGAGGCTTTGGCGGCTTCGTTTGAGGAGCTGGTCAGCGGCGGCATGATTGTGATCCGCGATATGGTCGTGCCGGACAGGGATGGTGAGGTGTATCTGCGGTTGCCTGATGATGATGGTCGCGCTGTAGAGCCGGTGCGCGGAATGAGCGAGAAACGTGATTACGCGGCTCTTTCCACCTTGAGTTTATTTAAACAGTTTCATGCTGATTTTGCTGGTGGCGAGGCCTTTGAGTATCAGCTTGAAACGGTGGCGGGCCAGAGCTACGTCGTAGTACCCGCTGAGTGGGCCTATGAGTTTTATATGCGTAAGGACTATCGGCGAAACTACGCCAACGAGATTCATGAAAAATACGGGCCGTGGCGGGCCAACGAAGCAGTGGCTCTTTTTAAGGATGCCGGCTTTGAGGCGGTGGAGGTGCATCAGGAGACTAATAGCTGGATTGTTGAGAATCGACTGCGCGGCAAGGTGGCGCTCTTCGTTAAGTCTACCGGCGGAGAGCTTGAAGAGCTTCCGTTTTTCCCAACCCATGCCACTATTGTGGCACGAAAGCCAGGAGCAGCGCTGCCGCACGGGCGCGTGCCACCGCGGCTTGAGGCCGAACGATCCTACCCGAATTTATTGGCGCAGATGCGGCTTGACCCGGAGGCGGGAGAGCTCACGGTGGCTGAGCACACATTTAAAGTTGAGCCACACTCGGCGCTGCACGGCACGAAGCGCAGCGTGTTTTATCTCTCGGACTATCCCGAGTTGGTGCTTAAGGTGCCGCGCCTTGATGGGCGTAACGCGCATAACTGCTTTAAGGCGATGGCCCAAACGATCGCCCGCCAGGAGGTGTTGGCAGAGTACGATGTGCCATCCCTTGCAACGGTGGACTACGATCGCGCCGGGCCGCCGTATCGGTATCTGCTGCAGGAGCGGCTACCGGCAGGGGCGCGGTGCGCTGCGGATCTGATCCTGCGCGGCGAGTTGACCGAGCGGGACGTGCAGCAGTTGGCCTCGATCGTAAACCGCTTCGAGCTGGCCAAACAGTATCAGCTCGATACGAATCCGTATAACTGGTATCGAGTGCTGAATCGCGAGGGCCAGAGCCGTATGGTGTATGCCGATGGCAAGGTGTACCGCTACGAGGCTGCATGGCGGTTTGGTAACGTAGGACTTTTGCAGTGGCTCCTGCCCGAGCTCATTCCTGGCCCCAGTGAGAGTGTTGCCACACGCTGCGCCCAGATCCCGCTGGCGCGCACGGTGCGTGATACCGCGCGATGGTGGAACGACCAGCAGCCTGGGGTGCTGTGGTGGAAGCGGCATCTGGATTCGGGCCTATGGCCTGGAGAGTAGGCCTCGTTGTTGCCTCACACGGGCGGAGGCTGCGAAAGTCTCGAGAGCAGCCAGTCTGATAGTCGTTCAACCTTTACTCCATCCTCCTCGCGACGGTCTGAGGGGGAAAGTGTCCGCACTAATTGGATAGCTTCAATAGGCGCAACTCTCTTTTGCAGATATCGCAAGCTGGGCGCAACAGTCGTATCGGAGCTTTTGACCTCGAGGCACCATACCACCTTACGTCGATGGCTTACGATGAAGTCGACCTCGCGTCCATCGCGGTCTCTAAAGTAGCTTACCTGTAGCGGTATGCCATGGGTGTCAAACTGCTGATCGCAGTACTTCAAAAGAGCGCACGCCACTAGATTCTCTAGCGCTGCTGCAGCCCCCTGAGTCGTCGCTGCACAATCATAAAAGAATAGCTTTGGCTCCTTGCGAAGGCTCCGTGCTAGTCCTGCATTAAAGGGCCCTAGCAGAAAGACCAGGTATAGCCGCTCTAACAGCACTATCCATTCCTTTACCGTTGGCGCCGAGACTGATAGATCGTTGGCGAGATGCTCGAAATTAATCTGTCCACCTACTCGCTCACGCAACAG
>JBILUF010000062.1:0-9198 GCA_044371155.1 Bdellovibrionota bacterium | reverse complement strand
GCTTTCTAGATACTGCTCAACGGGGACCTCTTGGCCACGATTAAAAAGCTCAGAGTACACTGCGCAGAGCCGCTCAGCAAAGAAACTGTAGCCACCTGGGAGCTTTAGAAAAAGGTCTGGCTTTGACGGAGCCAGCACATTGCGAATCCGCTCAGCTACGTACTCGGCGCACACGTCTAGATCTTTCTCGGTGAGCGCCTCTACTCGATAGTAGACATTACTCTCGCATCGACCTCCGATAGGGATGGGCGTCTCGAATTCCTCGGTTATACGGGAAAAAAGCTCGTTGATATCCTCAATGTCGATCATCGTCTAACCCCAGGCTCACTAAGATTTAGGCCCTCTATGATTACAGCCATCTAGAGGGCCAATAGTAGCATAGCTGCGGAGTTTACGCTCGCCCTAATCTGTTCCTAAATCAAGGCTGGCCGGCGGCATGCTAGGTCGGACAGCTTGGCGATGAAGAGGTCAGCCCGGAATGCTATGGACCTTTTGGCTAGGTTCCCGAGGGGGTCGTAAGAAAGCACAGAGCAGGCATGCAGAGCCGTTTAACCGCCGTATTTAACGGTGCGTCGAGCGCCCTTTATGAGACAAAATCAGGCCAAAAAAAGGGGATGGGTGGCTACTTACTGATTGCCACTGGCCCCGGTAATGGCCCTAGAGAGCGGGGCCTCGCGATTGGCAGGGTCCTTAAAAAACCGGTCGATCCCCGCGGCAATTTCGGGGGCTTTTCCTTTGCCAAGGTTGGCGTATATGGCTCGCAGCCGCTCCAAGCTCTCCTCTGCGCTCTTGGGGTTCTCTCGCACAAAATCGCGCAGCACCAGGGTCATGGTAGCCGCATCCTTCATCCCGAGCAGATAACCAGCCACAAAGTTCTGTCGCTCTATCCGATTCATTAGGGCCCAGGTGGGAGCAAATGGTGGCTCTGTGAGCTCAGGCTCGGCATGGCTAGCTTTGGGCGATAGGAGAGGAGATAGACAGAGCAGTCCAAACGCTAGGATGACGGGTAGCTTTTGCATATGCGGCTCACAAAAAAGAGGCTTAAGACCGATTACCTTCAAGGTTGAAAACGCCAGTTAAAACGACAGTGCCGACGATAGGGAGTTGACTCCGTTATCTGCTGCGTTCACCACTACGGCAAGACGGCCGAAGCTCTTCCCTTCTAGGCCCTAAACGCGGTATTGGCAAGGTATGGAGAATGCATCCCCTCAGATAACCCGTCGAAAAACCCGCTCAGTAAAGGTGCGCGACCTGATTATCGGCTCAGCCGGTCCTATCTCTGTGCAGTCCATGTGCGCCACCAAGACCCAGGATATTCCTGCCACCTTAAACCAGGTGTCGATGCTTGTTGACCACGGTGCCGATGTTATCCGTATCGCCGTCGACAGCCGTAAGGATGTTGAGGCGCTGGCTGAGATTCGCAAAGCCACATCGGCTCGCATCGTGGTTGACCTTCAGGAGAGCTACAAGTTAGCTGAAAAGGTGGCCCCGTTTGTTGACAAGATTCGGTACAACCCTGGGCACCTCCACCACCATGAGAAAAATGTTCCCGTGGCTGAGAAGGTGCGATTCCTCGTGCAGACTGCCAAGACACACAATCTAGCGCTACGAATCGGGGTCAACTTCGGCTCTCTCGATCCGTCACAGCGCGCAGAAAACGAGGATCCGATGGAGGCAGCGTTACACTCCGCTACGCAGCACATCGGCTATCTAGAAGAACTCGGATTTCAGAACTACGTCGTGTCGTTGAAAAGCTCTGACCCCAACGATGTAATCGATATCAATCGCAAGTTTGCAGAGCGCCATCCTGAGATACCGCTACACCTTGGAGTTACCGAAGCAGGCATGCTGCCGATGGGCGAGATCAAGAGCCGCGTGGCGTTTGAAAATCTGCTCGCGCAGGGGATAGGGGACACCGTACGGGTATCGCTCACCCTGCCGTTTGATAAGAAATACGAAGAGGTGATTATCGGCAAAAAGATCATCGCCGATGTCTATGCAGGTCGATTCCGCTCAGTGCCGCGCTTTGAGCACAGTGGGCTCAACATCATCTCTTGTCCATCCTGCTCGCGGGTAGAGAACGAGAAGTTTGTTGAGCTTGCCCAGCAGGTGCGCGAACTAGCCCAATTTGCCGCCAAGGAGCAGATTACAATTGCGGTGATGGGTTGCAGGGTCAACGGCCCAGGTGAAACAGACGATGCTGACCTCGGACTGTGGTGTGCGCCGTCACATGTAAACCTCAAACGAAAATCCGAGCTTCTGGGGCAGTTTGGCTACGACGAGATCCTGCCGCGGGTCAAACAGGAGCTAGAGCAGATAATCGCTGCAAAGCACGGGGCCAGCACCACGGCCTGAGGTGCCTTTTCCACATAGGCGGTAATCATTGGGGGAAGAATGCCCGCCGTTCAGCTTCCTTTGTCCTGAGCTCACGGCCGCATCCCGCCCCGTTTATGGATTCAAAAACCACTCCTAGTCCTTGGGTCGGAAGTTCAGCTAGAATAGAGGAAACTTTGATGGGAGTGCGCTCTGCCTAAGGATAGGTGTATCCTCCCGGTCTGCTCTCGTTTAATCTTCTCCAATGTCCGATAACACCCCACCCAGAGGAACAAGCATCGCCACCGGGGTCTCTCCGTCCAGTGGCAGCTCGCGGATCATCAATGCCGAAGTGCTGACCGAGGGACAACGTCGGGCCGTTAACCGCTACCTTGAGCTCAGTGAGTCCAGTGGTGTTTTGATCGGAGCGCTTGCCGGAGCGGCGGCATGGGATCTGCGCCCGATGATTCTCGAAGGTGGGGCGCTTTTTCTGCTGCGCTTTTCTGATCCGGCGCTAGCGCTCGACAAACGAAAATTCGCCTGGCTCAAAGGCTGCCTTGAGCAACGCGCAGCGCGTAGTAGTGGCGAGGCCGCCGGTCAACTGTGGGTCAAGCGCCGGTATTTTTCCGCGGTGCTAGCGGAAGACCCCTGGCGTGAGACTGCCCCAGTGGCGGAGCTGTTTGCTGTTCTTGGTAATCTTCTCGCCCAACTCGCTGCGCTCCATTCGCAAGGCAAGGTGCATGGACATGTTGCGCTCTCAAACTGCGCTCGAGAAGGGCAGGGGCTCGTGCTCTTTGACTCTGGATTCTTCACCTGCACCGCACTCACGGTGGGCGACACCACGATTGCACCGGAGTCGCAAAGTATATTCCCCCCCACACCGAGCGCTGATGTGTATGGGTTTGGCTCAGTGGCACGCTCTTTGTTGCGGGGCGAGGTGGGGACTGAATTCGCTGAGATGCTAAACCGCACCCTCTCAGTGGATCCGCAGCAACGCCCCACGCTGGAGTCGTTGCAGCGCTTATTCGTCGGCCAGCAGGGCGAACGAGGGAACGTCGGCAATACTCCCACTGGAAACACAAGCGGCCCCAAAGCTCCAGCGGGTAAGGTAATCTCTGCAACGATTGAGCCAAGCCCGCCTCCGGCTGCACAGCCCGTTGCTAGCCCACCACCTGTTCAGCCGCCGCCAGCCCCGCCCGCGGCAGCGCCACAGGCCGAGATTACCCACACTCTGCTGATCCCCCGCGAGGTGATTGAAGAGGCCCGCAACAGCGGTCGACGAGCTGAATCAGCCCAATCTACTCCGGGCTCATCTCAACCCCCGCACACTCAGGAGGTGGCAGATCGATCAGGCAAAAGCTCCGAGGGGCTCGATCAAGCACAGCGCAGCAATCCATCCAAAAAACTACTCACTGCTCCGCCCCTGGTATCCCGTCGGCAAGCTCTGTTGGTGGCTGGCGCGATATTCCTCCTGGCAACCTTACTGGTGCGCGCCTTTGATATCCCAGCGCTGCTTAGTAAGAAACGGTATGATATTCCGATGGCTGAGTATTGGAACAGCGGGCAGAAGGCTCTGATGCAACAGGTGGCAGAGGCAGCCATTCAGGGGAAAGATCATGATGCACAGGCGGTGATCTTTGAGAGTGCTAAGGCTGCAAGCCCCAACCCACTTGTGCATGGCAATATACTCAGATTCGCATCCGATCCGCAGTGGAGTGGCAGTCTCTCCGATACTGATCGCGACACCGTCATTAGATTATCCCTTGCACCGTTGTATCCAGATGGAGTCAAGGGATTACCACCGCCGCAGGAGCTAAATCCGATCGTTCTTGTGGCCTTATTAGGAAATCTCCCCCTCGATCGCCCAGCGACCGTGTTTGAGAGCATCCCAGCCAAGCTGCTGCTTTCGCTGCCCGGGCCACTGGCAAAGATATTCGCCCCATCGGTATCTACCTCCGCATCGCTTGCCGAGCGCCCGATTCGAGCACTCGCACACTTAGCCCTGGGAACGGGATCGGCAGGGGCTTTCCAAAGCTATTTCACCGGTGGAGACCCAGGCGAACGGCTGCGCGCGTTACTCCCTCTCCTCGCTCTGCATGCACAACTTGCCCCACCACTTCTTGACTACCTCCGGGGCGGGCAATCAATACTCAGTGATTATGTGCGGTGGTTTGAAGCCGAGGATTTAGCGCAGTGGGACAAACTTCCCCCGCGCATTAAGCTCTTTATCATGGCAGGAGAGGTGCCCACCTCGGGGCTCATATTGGAGCAATACGCCGATCTATTGCAGTTCCCTCAGATGAGTATTCGGGCCGCTGCAGCAGCAGCGCTGATGACGAACTTCCTCGGGTCTGAGCATCAACCGACCATCGCCTTTTTGGGCGGAGACGCAAACCAACTCGGGCGCTTCCAGACCATCGCCTTACTCGCTGCACTAAAACTTGACGCCGATTCATTTTATGCATTCCTGTCGAAGTGGTTTGAGGCCAAACCTGATCCAGCTACTATCCTGCGGCTACTGCTGACCCGTTCTAATTCAACCGGGATTGATCCGCTTAACTTTCAGGCAGCTACCTATCTTAAACGCACAAACTGGGAGGCCTCGCTTAAGGAGCTATCAGCTCTCAGTCAGCATCCCGAGGGGCTGGCACGTGCGCTAGCCTACTCAAAGCTTGATCCAGCTATCCCGAATGAGCGCGCCATTCTACAAGAGGCGTTAAAGCGAGAGCCCAATGAGAATTTCCGCGATGAAATTGCGCGCCGAGTTATGGAGCATTCGCGCTAAAGCAGGGCAGTCGCTGGGAGAATGCTGTAATAGGGGTCCTCGAGCGAATAGCATCGAGCGAATTAACTTAGGGCGGGCGAATTAACATAGAGCGAATAAACATAGAGCGAATAAACATAGAGCGAATAAACATAGAGCGAATTAACTTAGAGCGAGCGTCTTGGGGCTCTATGTATCAACGAGCCAACGAGAAGATCCTCTCATCCTCAGAGCCTACACTAGGCAGCATCGAGACCAGCCCCTCTGCTACTAGCTCTTCAAGGGCGGCTAAGATCTCAGCATGCGCGCCTAAAACGGACGGCCGCTCATCTTCCTCGTGCAGATGAAAAAAATTGCGAAAATACAACCCCTCCTCAGCCTCTGGGTGCCTCAAGGCAGCCAATATCTGCTCTCGGATATGATCATGCTGGTTGGTTGCCATGCTGGGGTACCCTTATAAATTGAGACACTGTCCAAGCACTGCGCTCTATAAAAATTGTAGAATATTCAGCCCCAAATGCAAACAAAAAAAAGAGGGAGCCCTTATGGGCTCCCTCTTGATACGCTCTAGACTTGCGTCCAGGGCGGTCTATCTTACCCCTCGTCGGACTCGATCGAGGCGGTATTGAAGAAGGTGTGCATGAATGAGCGAAGGATGAATGATCCCACCGCAATCACAAGTGCACCCATCGCAGCTTTGTAGTTTCCGAACGCTGCGCTCAAAACTGCGAGGATTCCGGCAACCACCATGATCAACGCTCCAAAGCTACCCTCGAGGTAGGTCAGGATGGTCGTCACAGAGTTGGCGATACGATCATCGTTGTACTCGGTGGTCATATCAGGTCCACCGCCATCTACTGCAAATGCACCGTGCATCACTCCAAGAGTAAGCACTGTTACACCAGCGGCGAGCAGAACAAACTGAATCTGACTGCGCGAAGGGGCGACACAGAAAGCACCGATGCTCTGGCCTGCCTTCTTAAAAAGATCTTTTGCTCGATTACAAAGCTTCATAAACCTAATGCTCCACAATGTTTGAATGTCTACTTAATCTAAATCCGGCCTGAGCTGGCTCTTTTTTGAGCACCTCTCTGGCCCCAGTTTTCTTACTAAGAGTTATGGGACAGTGCATCGCCCATGTAGCATAGAATATCGTTATTTGGGCGAACCCACAGCCCACATAAATACCTCATCTATTCAGATAGTTACGCCACCCACAAGACCGCTCAGCCCCAGCAGTGCAATCCCCCACCTACCCGCTGTTTATTCAGTGCGTTGACAACACCCACCCTCCGGGCGAGCGTGAGGAACGGAGAAACTATGCAAAAACTAATCGCAACATCGCTCCTGCTGCTTATTCAACTTCTGCTCTGGCAGACCACAGCCCATGCCAACCCATCGTTGCAGGGGGTGCGCTCGTTTGGGTACCAGCTACAGAATGCCACCGTAAGCGGCATTGTAAACGCTCCTTATGATCTGGTGGTGATTGACTACTCCAAAGACGGCAGTGATGGAGAGGCGTTTACCCGTAGCGAGATCGCCGCAATGAAACGCTCCGGGAAGAAGGTGCTTGCGTACCTCAGCATCGGTGAGGCCGAGGATTATCGTTACTATTTTAACTCAAGCTGGGTGCGCTCAAAGTCAGGCGCGCCCTGTTCCGTGACTCGCACAGCGCGTGCTCCAGCATGGCTGGATGATTCCAATCCCGAATGGTGTGGCAATTACAAGGTGCGGTACTGGATGAAGGAGTGGCAGCAGCTGCTATATGGCACCCGTCGCGGGCCTTCCAAGAGCTACCTTGATAGGATAATTGATGCCGGCTTTGACGGGGCATACCTTGATATCGTTGATGGATACGACTACTGGCGCTCAAAGACTGGTGCCGATCGGAGAGTCTCGGCTGCGCATGATATGGCGCTGCTAGTCGTTTCATTGGGACATTATGCGCGCACGGTGCGTGGCAAGAAAAACTTCGTACTCGTGCCACAAAATGGGGCTGAAATTCTTGGCCGCATAACCCCGCAGATGCGCGCCCGATATCTGCGCGCTATTCAGGGAATCGGAGCGGAAGATACCTTTTATTTCGGTCCAAACGACGAGGACAATCCACTCGATCCGCAACCAGCACGGTTTGCGCTGAAGCGATTCCTATCCGCTGGGAAAAAGGTATTTGCAGTAGATTACCTTCTCGATAACGATAAAATCTCTGATTTTGCTGGGCGCGCGTGTGAGATCGGATTTATCCCACAGGTGGCTACCCGCGCCCTGGATACCCTTGATACCCAGGTGTTAGACGGGTGCAACTGTATCTCGAGCATTAGCGGCTCAGTCTGCTAGCATCTCCAACGCAGGAGGGTCTAACGCTCGACCTGGCGGGCCTCAACCCTGCCCAGGCTGCGCCAGGCCGGGAAGATAGTTCTCGGGATCTTGCGCCTTGCCATTTACACGCACCTCAAAGTGCAGGTGTGGGCCGGTAGAGATACCGGTCGAGCCCACTGTTGCGATAAACTGCCCAGCTTTGACGTATTGCCCAGGCCTGGCCTTTATCTCCTGAAGATGCCCGTAGTGACTAGTGAGCCCCTGTTGGTGCTGAATCACCACGAGGCGACCATACCCGGAGTAGGGGTCTGCAAAGATAACTATCCCATCAGCTATCGCGCGCACTGGCGAGCCATGTGGCGCTGCTAAATCAATTCCTGCATGGTGTCGCACACTGCGCTTCACGGGATGTATGCGCTTTCCGAAGTCGCTGGATACCCTTGGCCCCATCACGGGATAGACGTAGGAGCGAGTGGCTGAAAGAGCCACCTCCTGCGCAGGAAACCCCACCAGCAGGATGCACAGATACCCTAGTGCCAGAAGTGCCCCGCCTGCAAAGATAGCTCTGATGCGGTTACTAGTTGAGGGAACGCCCACGACCCTTGCCCTCTACATCAGGATCATACGCCCGCACCCGTAGTGCCGACCCCACGCCGTTATCAGATGGGGGAGTGGCCGCGAATGATAACACATCACCGGTCACCCATGCTCGAGTTCCATTTGGAGCGAACACCCGATACCAGCTACCGTTGCGGGTCTCAACCACCAGACGAGTGCCGCGAGATACCGACATCAAAGATGAGTTATCAGTGCCAGGGCCAGTACGTAGGTTAGCTTTCTCTACTACGACTGTTGCAACTGGCAGATCATCGGGAGCCTTTGGAGCCACCGCCACCACCTGCCTTACAACCGGAGCACTTGGAGCCGGCGCTACTGAGGCGCGACCTTTCGAGAGACCATCAAGGTTACGACGCTCAAGCATCTGCGACAAACGCTGGATCTCAGCCTCGGCCATCATCAGTCGATCTTTTGATTCCTTTAGTTCGCGCTGTGAGTCAGTAAGCTTACCTTGGGACTGCGTCAGTTTGCGGTTAAGATCTGCGTTCGATGACTTGAGAGTTGAGATCTCTTTTTTGCTGCGCTCAATCGCCTCAGTATCCTCTTTCTCGCGCGCTGGCGCTACTTCCAGGGTCTCGCCTCGCACCAACTTGGCTGCCGGCGCCTTCTCAACTACCTCTTGTCTCTCTTCATTTTGCACAGCAAGTTCACGGCCCTTTACGACGAACGCTGCAGCATCTCCCTCCGGGGCTGTTTTGCCGGCAAGCTTGGCCATGATCTCGCGTTCTTGGGCGGCGAGCTTCTCATTTTCAGCATCGACATCGCCCTCTACTACGGCGAAGGCATCGAGCTCCTCAGGTCGCTTTCCTTCGGCACTCTGTGAGAGTTGCGCACGTAAGTCATCAAGTCGCACGGCTTCTTCTTGAGCCTGGGCAGAGGAGGCATACGATAGCGCGGCAACAGCCATCACCGTAAGTAGTCCGCTTGATCTTCGAAGAATACACCTCATACAACACCTCACTACCAAAAACTTCTCTATCTTAGCCACTTTCAACCTGCGACAACGCATCGACTGCACCCACTGGCTCTTGCGCCAGCTGCCGACGATCACGTTCCGCTTGGACAAACTCCTGCACCGATTTAGGTGCTGATACTCCCTCAAGCACCATCTCAACTCCGGTTGATGCGGCAGTGCCGATCTGCACCGTGCCAACATCGAACAACCGCTCGATTAAGGTCTGGTC
>JBILUF010000061.1:0-9202 GCA_044371155.1 Bdellovibrionota bacterium | reverse complement strand
TAGCCTGACTCCTCTAATCCTGTCCCTCTGAGGCCAAGAGGCATGAGGAGATAAAGTTTCAGCGCAATAGATAGACCAAGCATCGGCGATGCATACAAAGGTGGAGTAGCTATGCGTGGAGCCCTTCAAAGCCCACATCCCCACTCCCGCCGCCTTGGCTCGACGTAGCTCGCCACAAAGGACTCGATGCCCGGCGCCACCCTGAGCACCGTCGAAGGGTCGTCGCATAGCTGCTCCTCGACGATCTGCCCATCCCTGGTTAAGCTTTATAAATCTCGCCTTTACCTCATCTGACACTATCCAAGAGATCGCATCTAGATGTATCCCTATAAAGCTCTCCGTTGCTCAAAACTACTCTCTACGTCATGATGCCAGGGCATATGCCTGCTGCCTTTCACACCCCAATCGCCATATTTTTAGCTATGCTCCGGCATGGTCTTGCGCTTATCGCCCTGACTCTAATCGTTAACCGCGGCAACTTGGCACACGCTGAGAACCCGTCCCTCCTTCGCTGGAGTGAGGGGGAACTCTCGATCGCCATCGAAGATAACTCCGTTCTCTCCGCAACCGTTACCATCGGCATAGGCAAAGGGAGCCTGCGTGCAGCGTTCGCCGTTGATAACCCCAGTCGGCTGGTGTTCGATCTTCAAGGAGTACGACTTCGAAAAGGGCGAGCTCTTAATGTAGCCGCCCCCGCCCTGGTGCAAGCACTACGCCTTGGCGTGCATGAGGAGCTAATCCGCCTGGTGATCGATTGCACCGGGAACGTTCCTCCCTCTTTCAAGGTCGAAGGTAAGACGGGCAGGATAACGATAGAACTCAAAGCTTCCCAAGACACAGTAAACCTGCCCCCAGAGGAGAGCCTTTTACCCACTGCAACATCGGAGACAACCTGGCCCGCTGTCCCCTCTCCCAGCACCTCCCCCACTGTCGCACCCGCTATCACCGAGATAGCCCAACAGCTAACTACTACCACCCCGGTGCTGCCTCCAACAGAAGCATCACCGCTCCCATCAGAATCCGTGGCTGAGATACCGGCTCTAGTGTCACCCGCAGTCGAGGCTACTACTTCGCAATCGTCAAGTTCGCTGGATCAAACTCCCGCAGAATCTGTGGCTACACCTATCGATACGACATCGAGCTCTGCCAGCGTGATTATCCCTGCAAGCCCCACAGCATCGCCCACCCCGCAGCCAACAGCGACTGCCACGCCCCGCCCCACCAAGGCTGCGCGAATCCTTGCCACCCATACTGCAGCACCAAAGGTAGATCACCAACCAACACCCCAAGTTGCCGCTCCACCTACCGTCCCGACTGGAACACCGGCCGTTCCAACTGGAACACCGGTGATACAGGGAGTCTCCTTTGAATTGCTATCAGCGCAGCGTCTTCCAACAATTGTAGTAGCAGCATCAAAACAGGGAGAGTTTAAACTCTCACGGGCTGATGATCGAACCTTTGAGCTACTCCTACCAGGATACTCCCTCCTCACCCCGCAGCTTGCTCTGCCTCAATTCCCCACCGATGAGTTCATGGGGATTACCTTTGTAAAACCCGAGGATGCCGCACAGGGGGTCAAAATTCGTATCGGGGTGGACCACGGCACTCGTGTTGGTGCAGTGTGGCAGGATGCCCGGATCCTTATCACCACTCGGTAGCCGCAAGCTTACTGCGAGCAAACTCCAACGCAGCTCTCCCTTCCCCGCTTAGATGCTGTGCTGGAATCGCCTCAAGTTCACTAGCTGCAGCTTGCCACTGCCCGCGATGAACCAGTAATGCAGCGCAATCCTCCCGCACAGCCCAGGAGTTCGGCTTCATCTCTTTGAGTTGATGCAAGGTGCGCTCCGCAGCAGCATAATCGTGGGCTTTAAGCTGACAACGCGCAATGACCAAGCGTGCGTCGAAGCAGAGCGCAGCAGAGGCTCCAAGTGCGAGCACCGCCTGAGCAGAGGAGAAAGCAAAGTCCAACCTATTCGTCACCAGAGCGTGCTGAGCAAGCCATAGATGCCCTGCGGCCCAATACGGAGTGGCTCTCAAGATAACCCGCACCACCTCTTCACGCTGGGGAGAACCCTGCTCACCCGAGGTTTTACTCTTGGAGCTTTGCTGGTCAGAGAATTCCCAGCGATGCACCCTCCAACGGGCTGCCGCATATAAGCACCCAAACAACTTACGCCACTCTGATGCCATGCCACTCCTTGGCGCGGTGCTCACCACGTCACACCACCAAAGCGGTTAATGACCGGCGACTTCCGAGGCTGAATCTGCCGTATTCGGTTTTGGGGCCAAAAAGTCCTCGCGTTGACGGGGATCAGTAACACGGGAATGCATCGAAGCTTGTGCAGTGCGAAGCTCTCGCAAGGTCTCACCTAGCCGACGCTCGCTATCCGAGCGGCTCATCCCGTGATCGGCGAGAGCCAGAAAAACACTCAGAGCCACGGCAAAGGTGCCAGCGCCGATAAGCCACAGGTACGCGTCACGGGCAATTACGTCGTTATTATCATGTCCCGCCATAAGATGGCCCCCAAAGAAGTCATATCCACTAGCCAAAGCCATATGTGACCAGCAGTAAAAAGAGTTTACTACCCAAGGCCCGCGCCTGGCATTCAAAAAATCAAATTACCTCGAAAGGTTAGTACATTTTACCTCTGGGTTCAACGCGTAGAGTAAGACCCCTATTTTCACAACCTTCCCCTTGATTGAGCCTCCAACCTGCATTACTCTCCACAGCCCACTATATGATGTTCTCAAACGAAGATATCCGTCACGCCATCCGTATCGGCGACCTCAAGGTTGAGCCGTTTCGGGACGAGTTTGTGAGGGCTGCCGGCATCACGATGCATCTCGGCGAGGAGCTTCTAAAGCCCCTGCCTGGCACCGTGGTGGATGTAAAGAACCGGATCCTACCAGAGTACCAGAAGATCCTGATCACAACAGATGCCCCCTACACCCTGCAACCTGGTGAGTTCGTTTTGGGGCACACTTATCAGCGGGTAACGGTGGGGCCATCCTTAGGGTTTCTGATCGAAGGCCGCAGCACCCTAGCGCGGCTAGGACTTACTATCGTGCAGACTGCGATGCTGGTCTATCCGGGTCACCGTAATCGTACCGTCACCCTAGAGCTTGCCAATCACGGGCCTAATCCAATTCTGCTTTATCATAAGATGAAGATCGCCCGAGTAGCGCTATTTGAGCTGAAAACCCCGGCTACTGAGCTCTACGACGATACTGGCAAATACCGCCACCAAGAATCCGTTGGTGCCCCGATCTTCGAGACTGAGTTGCTTGAAGACTGAGTTGCTTGAAGACTGAGTTGCTTGAAGACTGAGATGCTTCAAGACTGAGATGCTTCAAGACTGCGGCTGCTGCGCAAACACTGCCTAGCTATTAACATCATCCAAAGATTGTACTTTAGACCTACTTCCCTATCAGCCAGAGCTAATAGCCCGAGCTTAACATATCGCGCCGTCCCGCTCCTGAGTGCGGCTATCCACCAAGAAGCGCTCGGAGGGATGTTATACCCAGGTGTTGTGCAACCATTTTCCCAATAAAAAGCTGCACTACAAACAAACCAAGCAAAAGAAAGAGGAACTGGGGCTTCCTAGTCTTGTGGCGAAATATCTGCATCCCGAGGAACACCCCTAATGCACCGCCCAGCGCCGCAACACCCCAGAAGATGATCTCCGGTACTCGCAAGCCACCTTTGCCTGCGATCTGTTTATCAAACCCCATCAGCACGACCCCAGTGAGCGTCATCGCCAGGAAGGCGCGAAGCACTATCAAAAGATGCTGGAATATCAACGTTACCGCAGCATACGATACCGCAGCGGTAATTACCGATACCCACAGGTATACCTTGTACGGTGAGATATGATGAGTAGTCTGACGATTATGCATAGAATGGCCGCTCATCGCCGCCTTCAGATCCCTACTGCACGCCCTTAGAGCGAGTCAAGCGCCGCAGCGCTCACCCAGCCCCACGCGAATCGCGCAGCCCGTTTTATTTCTTTAACTCGTAGTGCAGCGCCCTACAATTTATCCACTTTCAAAGCCCCCTCCGGCTACGAATTTTCAGCAAAAATACCTAATCTCTAGTTTTTTATCCTCTACCACTTAAGCGAACAGCTCCTGTGTCGATAATTCGGGTGGGCCGCACGCGAGTTTCAAGCCTGCCGGTTTGTTGGATACACCATGCCAAAGTCGCATCACACCCCCCGCACCTCATCGCCTGCTGCAGTGATTCCAACAGTTGCTCTTGTCATAGTGACATCCCTCTTTACCTGCATTCCCTCCCTCAGTGTTGCCGAAACACCAGTGAGGAACGTACTCATGATGGAGAACCAGCACGCTGCTAGCACAGAATGGTATTGCAACGCTGGCGCTTGCGATGGCGATGATGGCCACAGATATCACTGCGGCTACGTATTGTGCGGGGGGCAAATCAATAAGTGTGGATGCACCTGCGTTAGCGTCAGCAACGCTCCATATCCAAAGGGTTTCTGCGGCGACGAAAGTCCGTACCCTAACGCAGTGTCTAGAGCCGACGCGCCGCGAAGAATCGGTCCAATACCTTTTAACCTATATTGAAGGATGGGGCGGACCAGCACTAGAACGGCAGAAGCTCTGTTTCCGCACTGTGTGATTGAGACGACTGCAGGCTAAAACAGCGCTTCCTGCCTCTTGCCCTGCGCCGCGGGAGTGCCGATCGGATAGAGCCCAGTGAAACAGGCATCGCAAAATTTTCCTTCTCCAGGTTGGCCATTAGCATGAGACACCGCTCGATACAGTCCCTCAATACTTAGGTATTCAAGGGAGTCTACCCCGATATAGCTCGCAGTCTCAGCCACCGATTTCTGTGCTGCTATTAGCTCATCTTTTGACGGTGTATCGATCCCGTAGTAGCACGGATCAATGGTGGGAGGAGACGAGATCCGCATATGCACCTCACGGGCCCCTGCGGCACGCAACATTTTCACCAGTTTTCGCGATGTGGTGCCACGCACAATCGAATCGTCCACTATCACTATCCGCTTATCCCGCAACAGCTCCGCATTCGGGTTGAGCTTTATCTTGACTCCAAAATCCCGGATTGATTGCTTTGGCTCAATAAATGTTCGCCCCACGTAATGATTGCGTATAAGCCCCAGTTCAAGTGGCGTTTTTGACTCCTGTGCATACCCAATCGCCGCAGTCGTCCCGGAATCAGGCACCGGGATTACATAATCAACCTGCACCGGATGCTCACGGGCCAGCTCCACACCCATCTGCTTTCTTACGGCATATACATTCCGGCCAAAAATATTAGAGTCAGGACGGGCAAAGTAGACATATTCAAAAACGCAGGCGGATTCACGGGCACGCGGGAACGGGAAATAGCTCTGCATCTCGCCGTTGCCAGAGATCTCCACCACCTCACCCGGCTCAACATCTCGGATATACTCCGCCCCGATCAGATCAAGCGCACAGGTCTCTGATGCCACCACGACAGCACCATCAAATTTCCCAATAGCCAAGGGTCGAAAACCGTTCGGATCTCGCACCGCAATCATCCGATCCTCAAGCAACAGGAGTAATGAGAAGGCACCGCGTAGCTGTTGCAGCGTCGAGATCACCAGCTCAATACGTGGCACAGTTCGCGAGCCTCGCGCCAATAGGTGCAGGATAATCTCGGTGTCTGAAGTGGCTGCAAAGATAGCCCCCTGCTCAATCAGAGCCTGACGCAGCTCATCAGCGTTAATTAGATTTCCGTTATGAGCAACAGCCACCTGGCCACACGCAAGCTCGCCATAAAACGGCTGAACGTTTGAAAGCTTATTGCCTCCCGCCGTCGTGTAGCGCACATGTCCTATTGCGACTGAGCCCGGAAGCTTTGAGAAATCAAAATTCCCGAACACATCCTGCACAAGCCCCAGCCCCTTGTGAACGGTGAATTCCTTGGAGTCAGGATTAAGGGAAACTACCCCCGCACCCTCTTGGCCACGATGCTGCTGGGCATACAGCCCTAAGTATGCAAGGTTCGCAGCCTCATGGTGTCGCCAAACACCCATCAGACCACATTCCTCTCGGAATTTGTCCGCGCCCCCAATCGTAATCAACTCGGGATTTTGATCAGCGCTGCGTGGCTCCTTGCATCCCATATCGTTCATGTTACCTCGTGAATAAACCGTTGCCTCACCTGCTCACTCAAACAATTCAGCAAGCCCCCGCTGCCACCGCTCAAACGCCTCGGACAACGACAGTGATGCGTACCCCGCTATCGAGATACTGTCACCTCCGACCCGACCATGTGCAGTAATCGGCACTCCTGCGCTAGCGGCCAAGGCGCGCACCTCCGCCTCCTGAGCAGGATCACATGACACCAGGAAGCGTGCCCCGGTCTCAGCAAACAGCAGCCCATCCTTACGCCCGGAGTATTCGGGCACCGTAAGGGTTGCTCCCACGGCTCCGTAAGGGTTCATACAGGCCTCGGCCAGGGCAATTGCCAAGCCACCAGAAGAGAGATCGTGCGCACTCCGCAGAAGTCCCCGATGGATCAAGTCACGGAGGAAATTACTGTGTCGGATCTCTAGATCATATTCCAACCTCGGTAGCGCTCCACGCTCAATCGATGCGACCCGTGCTAGATACTCAGAGCCCCCCAGCTCTGTACCGTTGGTGGCTCCAATCAGCAGAATCACATCATCAGCTTTCTTAAAGTGCGCTGCTATCGCCTTCGAGGCATCTTCAATCAGCCCCACCACTGCCAGCATCGGTGTAGGCAGCACCGCTTTGCCGCGGGTTTCGTTGTAGAGACTAACGTTACCGCTTACAATCGGCACCTCGAATGCCCTGCAAGCTTCAGCCAATCCGCGAATCGACTCCGCAATCTGCCACATCGACTCTGGACGCTCCGGACTGCCAAAGTTCAGGCAATCCGAGAGACCAATCGGGGCTGCGCCCACTGCTGCGATATTTCGACATGCCTCGGCCAACGACAGCGCAACACCTTGGCGCGGGTCGATTCCGCAATAGAGCGAATTGCAATCAAGGGTCATGGCAATACCCTTCTCACGCATCTTGTTCCGTGACTTTACCCGAATCACTGCAGCATCACCGCCCGGATGCACAACCGTATTCGTCCGCACTGTCGAGTCATACTGGTTAAACACCGGCCTGCGCGAGCAAAGATTCACCGACCCCAGTAGCGTGCTCCACGCCGCCGCAAGATCGGTCGGCTCTGGCAAATCCTGTAGGTCAAAGCTGTGCCGCGATTCAAAATCGCTGGGGCACTGCTCTGGCCAGCGGTATTGGGGCACGGAAGCTGTGACCAGCGCCACCGGCATCGATGACACCTTCTCGCCATGCCAGAAAAGCTCCACATCGGTGCCCTCAATCACCTCTCCAATCGTAACGGCATCCAACTCCCAGCGCCGCAGGATTTCTAGCACCTCCTCCTCGCGCCCACGCTCTACCACTGCCAACATCCGCTCCTGTGACTCCGAGAGCATGATGTCATACGGAGTCATCCCACTCTCGCGCTGTGGAACATGCTCCAAGTCGATACGCACACCGGTGCCTGCGCGATCAGCCATCTCGAAGCATGCGCAGGTCATTCCCGCCGCGCCCATGTCCTGAATCCCCACCACTGCACCGGAGCGCATCACAGCTAAGCAGGCCTCAATCAGCAACTTCTCTTGGAAGGGATCCCCCACCTGCACAGTTGGACGTTTCTCCTCGGAGTCCTCTTCAAATGACTCAGAGGCCATGATTGCTCCCTTGATCCCATCACGACCGGTCTTGGAGCCGAAATATATCACCGGATTTCCCACCCCTGAGGCCGTGCCAAGAAAGATCTTGTCCTTGTCAGCAATCCCGAGCGCAAATGCGTTCACGAGACAGTTGCCGTTATAGCTTTCATGAAAATAAAGCTCGCCGCCAACTGTGGGCACCCCCACACAGTTGCCATACCCGCCGATTCCTGCAACCGCACGAGACAAAAGATATTTAGTCCGAGCGTTGTCCCGAGCACCAAAGCGCAGCGCATTCATAAGCGCTACAGGGCGGGCACCCATCGTGAAGACATCCCGCAAAATTCCTCCCACTCCGGTCGCAGCACCCTGGAATGGTTCGATAAAGCTTGGGTGGTTGTGACTTTCAACTTTAAACACCACTGTTTCATTATCCCCGATATCCACCACGCCAGCGTTCTCACCCGGCCCCTGCACCACCCGCGGCCCCTCGCTGGGAAGATTTTTGAGATGCACCTTGGTGCTCTTATACGAGCAGTGCTCCGAGTAAAGAGCGGCACAAATTCCCAGCTCCAGCACCGACACCGGGCGGTTTAGCACCTCGGTTATCCCGTTGAATTCCTTCTGAGTAAGGCCATGCCCTAAGGCATCTTCCAAGGCGGCTTGATCGGACCATTTTTTGTTTTTGGTTGCTGACATCTGGTGACCCGTAAGAATACCCGTTCAATTTAAATTCCCTAACCACCAAAAGCTGTGTAGAACGAGCAGTTAGGGGGTTAGTACGGTTGGATTTGCTACATAAATCCGGGGCCTGTACTGTATACTACTTTGACGCTTGAATACACCCTTTACCCCCAACGTCTGGCTGACGGTTTTGTCTCGGGCTTGTGTGGTTTTATTATTACGAACCTGTGTGTACCGTTGCCGCTTATTAGGCGACCGCACTATGAAGCGATAGCGCTCAAGGACTAAGAGGCTGAACGGAGAAGTGTGCTTGTGGTTTAAGATGCCCAGCCCTCCATCTCCAGAGAGCCTCTGCCACCGAGCGTACAATCCAATAGTGCCAAAGGCGTAAGTCAATTAAGCGTGGCTAGATCCCATGAAATCGTCTGATTCCAACTTGTCTCATTCCAACTTTAAGAACACGGCCTCGATTCATCCAGTTTCACAAAATGCCGTGACACAATCCCATCTCTTGGCATCTGATGGCCGCCTTGGCGCTCCCAGCGCAGCGGTCCAGAGCGGCAACTCCGCCGACACGGAAGGCCCCAGATACACCGCGCCGAACTTAGACGGCACAACCCCAACCCACTCCTTTTGCAACCTTCCCAACCACTACTTCGACCGGGCGCTACTCCAAAGACACTCCGGCCGAGCCCGCTCCGGGCTCTCCGTTCAGGTGATTAGGGTGGGTCGCTAGTAGAAGAGACCTCGCTAGCGTAGCATCGTGGGATGGCGTTTTATTTTCGCCTCTT
>JBILUF010000396.1:0-2622 GCA_044371155.1 Bdellovibrionota bacterium | reverse complement strand
ATCCACAGCTCGGACCAGGCAGTGACTCGCCCAGTGAGAGAGGCAATCCCACCGAATGGATACAGCACTATATCCCGTGTCCCCACTCCAAAGCGGCGAGCGGTCAGAGCATGCCCCAGCTCATGCAGGAGTACGCAGGTAAATACCGCTAGTACAAACGCTATTTCAGTCAGTGCGCCGTGAGTTGATCGTTCGCCTGAGGCTATGTACAGCAAAAACAGGGGAAATGTCAGGTGCACCCGCACCGGTATCCCTAGGATAGAGCCCATAGTCAACGACCAGGGTGAACGTTGTACCCGCACGGTTTGCTCAGATTTCACGGTGCATATCCTCGCTCAAATGACCTCTGACAGTAGCGCAGTTTGCTGGGAATTTACAGCACCTCTCGCATACTACGCTCATCTTGAGGGAGGGATCTTGAAGTTATAGCCGTTCCATATAAGACTGTATGCGGCCGATGGAATACCTCCTTGTAATTACAATTTTTTGCTCACTAGCGGTCTCGTTTCTCTGCTCAATGAGTGAGGCTGCGCTGCTGTCGGTGTCCCTGGCCCATGCCAGGCACTTAGCCGAGGCAGGGTCGCGCGCCTGGCGCATCGTGGAGGGATTTAAAGATGAGATGGGCAAGCCCATCGCAGCAATTTTGATCCTAAATACTATCGCCAACACCACGGGGCCTGCGATCGGTGGTGTCGCCGCTGAGGCGCTCTTTGGTGAGGTAGGGATTATTTCATTTGCGATCGTAATGTCCGCGGGGATGTTGTTCATCGGAGAGATTATTCCGAAGTTCGTCGGTGTCACCTACTGCAAGCAGCTAGCTCCCATAACCGCGTTGCCGCTTTCGTGGTGTATTAAGATCTTTGCTCCTTTAATTGCGGTGACGAACGCCATCACCAAGCGGATTCAGCCGGATGATGAAAAGCCCTCTGTATCGCATGAAGAGGTGCTTAGCATGGCAGCGATGGGTGCCGAGGAAGGCACCTTAGACCATCTTGAGGGGTCTATAATCTCAAACGTCATAGGCCTCGATAAGATCCTGGTGCGCGACCTCCTCACGCCGCGCGTGATGGTATTCCGGGTGCCGGAAGGGATGCCGCTCTCGGAGGTGCAGAGCGAGATCCCCGACTGGAACTTTACCCGTGTCCCGCTCTTTAGCGAGGAGGACCCAGATCATCTGACCGGTTACGTGCGGCAGCGCGATGTCTATCGCGAGTTGCTCAAAGGCGGGCTTGAACGCCCCCTCAAAGCGATCGCAAGGCCGCTTCAGGCCGTGCCCGAACTCATGCGTGCCGATAAGCTTTTGCTCCACATGTTGGAGGAGCGGGAGCATATCTGTGGGGTGGTAGATGAGCACGGAGCACTGGCGGGGGTCGTGACGATGGAGGATGTCCTAGAAGAGATCGTCGGCCGAGAGATCGTTGATGAATATGATGTGGTGCGTTCTTAGTGATTGGCTCACAAGCGGGATTGATTCAGGCGAAGTGATAATCCCATTCGAAAAAATCACCTCGGTCGATGATAAGGGCAATAGCGCTTTTCAATAAGTTAAATCGAGATTCAGATTTCAAGGATTATGAATCCTCAGACAAGTCTACGAGAATGGCGATAATTCTGTAGTGCTCTTACCACTATTGTTAGTGGTCTCATGAATCCCAATTCCCACGGCTGTAGCCGCCCCGCCGGCGCTGAGCACTTGGAGAGCGGTGCCGGCAGCGATAGTTGTACCGGCTGCGCCTGCTGAGACAGCAAGGATAGAAACATTCGTAAATGTGACTCCTGGAGTTGTGGACGCAACCGTCCAGGTGCCCGGGGCGACATTATCGAAGGTAACTAGACCGAGCTGTGTTGAGGCAGATAGGGTCTCTCCTGTCGTGGCATTAGTCAAAGTTACAATCGCTCCATCAATGGGGTTCCCGGCGGTATCAACGAGAGCAAAGTCCACTCGGCCCAGTCCATCCACTAAGGATGTGCTGCGCGGAACACCACTTGAGTCTTGGATAACAATACTCTCCTCAGTTGCCAACGCAGGCACCGCGCAAAGTAGCGCCAACATTATGGAGGCTATGATTGATGACAGATGGCGCATTTCGTTAACGATTAGGACTAAAATTAATTGCAACTCGGGGCACCTACCAGTGGCTTTCGCCAACAATCAGGATTTCCTTTAGGGCTGTTATACACTTGCGACTTTTTCCCTAATCCTATCCCGTCAATAAGTTGGATGGGTAGAGGAGAGGGGAGGTTTCAAATATTGGAAGCATTACAGTTGCTTGGAGTCTTTATTCGGGCTGCCCAGCAGGGTCCCCGGCTGTTTGCTCTAGCTATCTTACTGGATTCATTGAGATCGCAGACGTTGTTCTAAAGTTAGCTGCCTATGCAAGCAATTCCCTGCGGGATCCTCTTAGATGGGCTGGTCAGCCCATCTGTCTCGGCAGGCTCTCAAGCAGACGCTCCACCTCTTGCTCCAATTCTGCCGCTGAGCCGTTATTCTGGACCACGAAGTCTGCTCGCCGTTCCTTCTCGGCTATGGGAAGCTGCGCCGCCAAACGCTTTCGCACCTGCTCCGGTGTGATGCGATCGCGCGCCACGACCCTGTCTATACAGAGCTGCTCAGTAGCGCTC
>JBILUF010000395.1:0-2627 GCA_044371155.1 Bdellovibrionota bacterium | reverse complement strand
CTGCTGCCGTGTGGGACTGATGCGCCTTAGGGGTGGTTGTTTGAAAAGAAAGCCCTGATTGCAGCCGCAGATGGCCATCTGCACGGCCACATCCCAGGCATTAAACGCTCCGGACGGCATTCTTCCACCTCTACCAGAAAATGGAAGTATTCAGCCGCTAAATTCTTTTGATACCCGAGTAATCTTGGGTATAGTTTGAGGGGCTCTATTTTTTGGGGGCTTTAGCATGGATACCTCCCATACCCAACGGGTAAACACCACTCCAGACTTTCGCTTTACCCCCACCATCGACCAGATCGGGGTTGAGGAGCGGATCGATCGACTCAGTCAACGCAGCATCAAGAAGGAATCCAAGGTTCAAGCTCTCAAACTTCTTATCACCATGCTGGACCTCACCACCCTAGAGGGTAAAGACACCCCAGGCAAAGTCACCCAGATGTGTTACAAGGCCCGCCATCTCTGTGACGCGCTGCCAGATCTCCCCACGGTGGCGGCAGTGTGCGTGTATCCCGATTTTGTACGGGTAGCTAAAGACGCCCTGAAAGGATCAGGGATAAAGGTGGCCTCAGTTGCAACATTCTTCCCCAGTGGCCATGGCACGATGGAGGCCAAGGTGGAGGAGACTAAACGCGCCGTAGGGGAAGGGGCCGATGAGATTGATATGGTAATCTCACGCGGACGATTTCTGGCCGGGGACTACTCTTTTACCTTCGATGAAGTGGCCACCATCAAGGAGGCCTGTGGTGCAGCCCACCTCAAAGTGATCCTTGAAACCGGCGAGCTCTGCACCCTCGATAACGTGCGGCGCGCCAGCGAGATCGCAATGTACGCCGGAGCAGACTTTATTAAAACCTCCACCGGTAAGGTGCAGCCAGCCGCGACACTGCCTGTCACCTTGGTGATGCTGGAGGCGATCCGCGACTTTTACTACCGCACCGGCAAAAAAATCGGCATGAAGCCAGCCGGAGGGATCGCCACCTCAAAACTAGCGCTGCAATACCTCGTGGTGCTACGCGAAACACTGGGCCAGGACTGGCTTACCCCCGATCTTTTCCGCCTGGGGGCGAGTAAACTTGCCAACGATATCGTAATGCAGCTAACAAAGGAGAAAACTGGGGTCTACCAGTCTCTGGAGTATTTTTCTAAAGACTAACCGGTAAGGATTAGGTGTGACGAACCAAATGGACTCAAAGCTTAACTTCGACACGGACTGGGGCTATGCGGCGGCGCCCGAAAGCACCGAACATGTACAGCTCAAGAACCGCTACGACCTATTCATCGGCGGAGAATGGGTAGCTCCGCTCAAAGGTCGGTATTTCAGCACAACCAACCCCGCCACCGAAAAACCACTGGCCGAAGTCGCCGAGGGCAGCGCCGAGGATGTCGATAAAGCCGTCAAGGCAGCCCGATTGGCGTATGAAACAGTGTGGTCAAAGCTTCCGGCTAAAGAGCGCGGCAAATATATCTACCGCATCGCGCGCCTCATCCAGGAGCGCGCCCGAGAGCTGGCAGTAGTTGAGTCGCTCGATGGCGGCAAACCAATCAGAGAGTCCCGCACCATTGATATCCCACTAGCCGCTGCGCACTTTTTCTACTACGCCGGATGGGCAGACAAACTTGAGTTTGCTTTTCCTGGCCGCACAGCACGGCCGCTGGGGGTGGCCGGGCAGATAATCCCGTGGAACTTTCCCCTCCTCATGGCAGCCTGGAAGCTGGCCCCCGCGCTTGCCTGCGGCAATACCGTGGTGCTAAAGCCTGCCGAGACCACTCCGTTAACAGCGCTGCTCCTGGCCGACATCCTGCAAGAGGCAGAGCTGCCTGCAGGAGTGGTGAATATCATCACTGGAGCGGGGGACACCGGCGCTGCCCTTGCCAAACATCCCGATATCAATAAGGTAGCTTTCACCGGCTCAACAGAGGTGGGAAAGCTCATCCAAAAATCCCTCGCCGGATCCCGCAAGCGCTTTACCCTCGAGCTCGGTGGAAAGGCTGCAAATATTATCTTTGAAGATGCGCCGATTGACCAAGCGGTGGAAGGGATCATCAACGGGATCTTTTTTAATCAGGGCCATGTATGCTGTGCTGGCTCACGCCTCTTTATCCAAGAGGGCATAGCACCCCTGGTGATTCGAAAGCTCAAAGATCGGATGTCCACCCTGATCGTTGGCGATCCGCTCGATAAGAACACTGACATTGGTGCTATCAACTCAAAGCCACAACTTGAAAAGATTGAGAGCTTCCTAAACGATGGCGCAGCAGAAGGAGCCGAGATGTTTCAGGTGCCCTGCGCGCTACCACAGAAAGGATACTGGTGCCGCCCGACCCTGTTTTTGAATGTGTCACAGTCACACAGAGTGGTGCAGGAGGAGATATTTGGCCCAGTCCTAGCAGTGCAAACATTCCGCACCGTTGATGAGGTGGTAGAGAAAGCCAACAACACCCCATATGGACTCTCTGGCGGAGTATGGACTGATAAGGGCTCAAAGATTTTTAAAGTCTCCTCACAGCTTAGAGCCGGAGTGATCTGGGCCAACACCTACAACAAGTTCGATCCCACCTCGCCGTTTGGTGGATACAAAGAGAGCGGAATCGGACGAGAAGGGGGCCTGCACGGACTCGAAGCCTAC
>JBILUF010000394.1:0-2637 GCA_044371155.1 Bdellovibrionota bacterium | reverse complement strand
GTATGCCCGTTTTGATTTTCAACGCTGTAATCTCCTGCCGATACTGCGGGGTACCCTCATCAGCGATGGTGAGGGTAGCTGACATTAATATGGTTCGCGGCGGATTAGTCAGGGCTTTGCGTCCTCTTATGATCTGGGCAACAGGTTCCTCTCCCCGCATTAAATCCGCTTCATCCAGAAGCAAAAGACCAATTGAAGTTGGATCGAGCTTGCCTTGCTTGATATCGCTGGCGCAGCTTGGCCCCACAATTATGAGAAGTTTTGCCGCAGGATCGTGATAGGCGGCATCTCGCGCCTTTTTATTTTTGCCGGAGAGTTTGCGAATAATATCTGGGCGGTCGCCAAACAGCCGGACGGCCTCGGCATAGGTCTGATTCATCAAATCAATGGTGGGCACCACAAACACCACCCGTTCGCCGCGCTCAAGGTGCATCCCAGCGGCATACAAGGCTGTGAACGTTTTGCCGCTCCCGGTGGGGGCTTGAAGGAGGAAGGATTTATCCGGGTTGGAGTAGAAAGTGGAGAGAAACGTCTCCTGATAATGACGTGGCGCAGGGCAGTCGGGACTAATCATGGAGAGAAGCTGCCAGGGTTTTTGCACCGCGGGCATAGTAAGGGATTGTGCTGCGGGCTGTGGCGCTACTTGGTGCGTGGCACCCGTTGTCGGGCTTTGGGATGTGTTGGTCTGAGTGGGGGGCTCAACCCACGCCTCGCGCATCGGACAGTACTTAAGACCTTTGGCCTCCATTGCTTTCGCAACACCTGGGGGTTGTTGGTGATACATACAGCGGTCCTTAGGGCGGTTAAAAAACAGCCCTGAGTATAGTCCCTTCTGGACTCTTAGTCGCGTTTCAGGGGGTATTTGCTTTGCGGGCTAGGGGGCTAAATATACTCGATAAAAGTGCCATGCTTGGCTGGATTGATCCTCCTTGAAGGGCTCTTTCGGGAGGCCTTCTGAGCCTATATTGTAAGGGGATGGCTTCTCAGTCTCGCTCAGCGGTGAGTGTTCCAATCGCGATTCTCTTCATAGTGATGAGCGTGGTGTTGGGTGTAGCAGTCCTTATCGAGGCGTTGGAGGCATCGACTGTTTTGGTGGTAGGGGGTGGGTTCGCGCTGTTGGTCCTGCTCTTTTTTAAACTGAGCGTATTAGTGAGCGAGGATCAAATTGTGGTTAGCTTCGGAGTGGGGATAGTGCGGCGGGAGTTTGATATCCATGCACTTACCGCGCTGGAGGTGGTGCCGAATAGCTCTATCGGGTCGTTGTATAATCCGAAAGCAGAGAGTGTGCTCTATATCGCTGATAGGACAGGTCGTTCAGGAATTATTCCTTTGTTTGAGCCCAGAGCGCTTCTCGGTAGCCTGCGCTCCCGTATTCGTGACTAGGGGAGATATGACAAATCGATTTAGTGATCTCGCAAAAAGGCTAGCACACCCCTCGTTCTCCATAGCGCCAAAGGTGCCGGTGCGAACTGACCCAGCTCAGTTTGTCGCGCAGCTTCTTGCGACGCTGTTCCCGCATTTTCGAACTGGGCAAGCGCTTGAAGAGCGGCAACTGGAGGAGTTGCATGCCCTTGCCTTGCGGATGTTATCGTCGCTACAGGTGGGCGCTGCTGAGCCGGCGCTGGAGGGAGTTTTTAGCAAGCTTCCAGAGCTACAAGCAGCTTTAATGACAGATGCTCAAGCAATCCTAGCCGGAGATCCTGCCGCTCGCTCCATCGATGAGGTTATCATCACCTACCCAGGATTTTTTGCGATCGCGATCTTTCGCTGCGCGCACCTTTTTCATCTGGCAGGGGTGCCAATCTTCCCCCGCATTCTCACCGAGTATGCCCACGAGAAGACCGGCATTGATATCCATCCGGGGGCTCAGATCGGAGCAGGGTTTGTCATCGATCACGGAACTGGGATTGTAATTGGCGAGACAACGGTAGTGGGGAAGGGGGTCAAGGTATATCAGGGTGTGACCCTCGGGGCGCTGAGTGTCGAGAAGAAAGCTGCGGGCACAAAGCGGCATCCCACCGTTGAGGATGGAGTTATCCTGTATTCGAATGCAACAGTGCTTGGTGGTAGCACCATCATCGGCCATCACAGTGTGATAGGGGGAAATGTGTGGCTAACCGAGTCTGTGCCTCCGCATTCGGTGGTGTATCACAAAGCTGAGATAACGTTGCGTAGTGGTGGCGTGGCCTAGTGGTTGAGCCACGGTTGATAACTTGGTACTCATAGGCGCCATGGTCGGAACGCTCGCTGGCATTCGCAAAACTGACGCACTTGCTCTGTATGAGGCTACCGTTCCGGGGGCCCACCGCACCCGTTGCTTTGTGGCATCTACCCCGCAGACGCAGGCTATCTGTAACGATCCGTTTGTCACCGGGATTCGGTATACTAGCACTTTGCGTGTGGCATGTGCCGCGGCGCTTAAGGCGCTACAGCAGGAGGGGCTTATCAAGCTATCTGAGGATGACACCACTGCGCTTCACATCCTGCGCGGGGGCTTAAACTTTGGGCTTCGCGAGGCGTTGGGGGATGCCCTCGGGTGGAACGATCCTGCATCGGCGTTTATTAGTGCTCAGCGCGCTCGGCGTAATCCGAATTCTGAGGATTGGATTATCACCGAGAGCGACTACAAAAAGATTC
>JBILUF010000060.1:0-9267 GCA_044371155.1 Bdellovibrionota bacterium | reverse complement strand
CAGCGCGGGGAACACCCCCCACTGCGCATCCATCATGAGGAGAGTCGTCGTGTAAGCCCCCAAAGCGTATGAGGCGATGTGTGCAAGATTAAAGAGCCGGCCGAGTCCAAATACAACGGTGTAGCCCTGACAGAGGATGAGATAGATCCCCACCAATGTATACATGTGAACGGCGTACTCTGAGGTCAGAAAGTCAAGCACTCACACCTCCCGTCGAGACGAGGAAAAGAGCCCCTGCGGACGCACCAGTAGCACTAACAAAATCACAACGAAAGAGAACGCATCTTTGTATCCGCTTGGAATGCTATATCCGCCGAGGTCTAGCCCCATCACCAGATTCTCGAATAGCCCCAGGGTGTAGCTTCCCACCACTGTGCCCCAAACACTCCCAAGCCCCCCAAGGGTCATCGCAGCGAAGGTCTTAATTGTATAAACGCCCCCCATGGTGGGCTGCAGATTTGTCTCGATCCCCACCATTACACCTGCAAGGGCGGCTAATATCGTAGAGAGAAAAAACCCCCAGAACTGCACCGCTCGAAGGTTTATTCCAAGTGTCGCGGCAGCCTCAGGGGACTCCGCCAAGGCACGAATCCTTCGCCCTACCCCTGTGAGATGGACCACCAAGGCCAGCAATGTGAGGAGCCCTACTGAGCCAATAACGATGCAAAGCTGCACCGGGGTTATGAAAACTGGGCCTATTTGAAGACTGGTGACAGCGCTTGAAAGCGCAAAACTCCGCACGTTCACTCCGAACAGCATCGAGACTATTGCCTCCAGCATGGTAGCCAAAGCCAAAGTAGTCACAAACGGCAAAAGAGCATTGTGCTTGAGAAAGGGACGGATAAAGACCGAAAGAGTAAATGCGGCCAACGCTAGCAACCCAAGGAGCACTAACGAGGTTGCGGTAAGGGCCGAGAAGCCCTCGTTGGAGCTGGCCCACAGCACCAGATACGCTCCGAACATCATGAAATGACCGTGAGCAAAGTTAAGCACTCTCAGCAGGCTATAGGAGAGAGCCAGTCCTGCCGCAGCCAGCGCATACATGCTGCCGGTAATGAGACTATTAACCAAAAGCTGCGGAAGTATCTCCATGCCGCTGAATAGTATGCGACTGGCAGAGCTTCCAGCAAGTGCTCCCTTGAATCAAGGAGAGGAAGCACTAAGCTCTATCGCCCTGATTGGGTGAAGCGATCGGCAAAATGCCCCTGAAAGATGAAATCCCCCAACACTAGTACGGCCAGCCCGCATATCTCGGAAAGCACACACCGCTCGCCATCAACTACAGTTGAAACCGAAAGGCACTTGCGATTTTCTGAACTGAGACTATTGATTGGTGCTACGATGCGCCCCTCTCGAACGTGCTAGTAGGTATTGTACGCTCTCCAGGCCTCCTCGCGCCGCCGAGCGTCGGGGTCTTCGACAATCTGACTCAGCACCACTCTTCCAAGCCGCGCATACACCTCGTCAATCGGGGTTGTTTTTCCATCCGGGAAAAGCGGATCCATAAAGTCAGGGTGAAATCTCATCATATGCTCTAGCACCGCTCGATCGTGCTCAGACTTTGCCATGGTTGCCCAGATACTCTTGCCGATAAAGGAGAAATCTCGGTAACCCCACTCAAGGAGCTTCTGAATGTGGTGGCCAGCTGACAGCAATTCCTCTGGAGCCGGTGGACGCTCAAACGCATAGGTACCATTACTATTACGCATCCGATCTGCAACACCGACGAGGTTGGATACGAGCTGTGGCAGACAGTGCTTGGAGAGAATTTTGCGTTCCAGAGTGGCATCAAGATAGGTCATGCGGATCGGGTGCACACGTCGCAGCAGCGCCTCATCCAGGGTGCGGTTCCAGTTCTTGGTGAACATCAAAAGAATGTTATCAACATTTGCATCTATTGGTTCGCGCGATTCGAGCCAGATACGAGCATCCTGAATGGGACCAAGAAAGAATGTGTCGATCGCTGAATCCGGCTTATCGAGCTCGTCTATCAGCAGTATCACAGGCTTTTCTTGAGATTTTAGATATGCGCGCGACAAGATGCCGAGATTCATAAGTTTGGCTGCATCCGCAGAATCCCCCTTGCCGATCATCGCATTAGCCATTGCAAGCGTGGAAGGTGATTCGATCAGATTTTGCGTAGGCATCCCCTTATAGCAGCTCAAGCACATCAGCTCAGCGCCAGTAATTTTCGCCAACGATTTAGCCATGAAGCTCTTACCGCATCCCGATGGCCCTTCGAGTAGCAGTGCCCGGATTCGATCGTTGGGGGTATTGAGCACTAATGAGATCTGGGTGGCAACAAACGGCAAACACTGATACCCGACCTTGGCAAGCTTATCGGCGAGGTCCTCAGGAGATCCAACATTTTGAAACCCTGGTTGCTCCACCTCATAGGAATCAACAAACTGCTTATTAACGTATTTTCGAGGGGTCGGCTCGACCGGATAGCTTTCCTCAACCGAAGCCAGCTCCTCGGCTGGGGCGAGGTCGGAATTATCGGACTCAGGGTAGTAGGGAGTCGCCTCTGGGTAGAAGTCTGGCTCGTTTGATACCTCGGAGAGAAGCTTTTTTTTAGGCCGCATAGTGCGATAACCTACTGATTTACCGATACAAACAACAAAAAACCGGCATACACATACCCTAGCCACCCCTTATCCGACTATCCGGCTAAGATGCTTCAGGTAAATCCTCCGCATGGGGCGGGGAGATCCCAGGAGGTAAGCGAGAGCCGTAGTCGCTCTGGCCTATAATCTCGGCGGTGCTGCGCATTACGGATCTCTTCAATGTATACGAATTAGAACGCTCGACCCGGATCACGCTCGAAACAGAGACGTGACATCAACCCGTTGTAAGCCTCTCTCTGCTGGCAACCCAGAAGTAGAGCCCAACATACGGAGCCATAAGGAAGACGAAGACAGTTATCGGCTCCAAAAGAATGCCACGGTTCATAAGCGCCACGATGAGCCCCATATACAACGTGAGCCCGCCGTACACGGAGGCGACAGCGCTATGGCTCAATCCGGTGCGAACGAGGCGCTGGAACAGGTGCGAGTTGTGCGGTAGGTACCATTTCTGCCCACTCAGGATACGCACCACGATAGTGAAGGTTGCATCGAACAGAAACGGCATCATCAGCATGATGAGAGTGATGAAATTGGTGGTTCTAAAAATTCCGGGGGCTTGAATCATAGCAAGCGCAGCAAAAGTGAGACCTAGGAAAGTGCTCCCCACGTCCCCCATAAAAACCTTGGCGGGGCTCCAGTTATGCAGCAGGAATCCCAACAACGGGAACCCTAGGCATAAACACATTATGGTTTCGGTAGTAATGATTCCCGCAGCCGGAAACAACGCCACCCAGCACACTAGGACACACAGGCTATGAACGGCACATATCCCGTCAATCCCATCCATAAAGTTATAGATATTTATCACAGCGACCATAAAAAAAGCCGCTACTGGGAGCCATAGCCATGCAATGAATCCAACCTGCTCGCTCAAAAAAGAGGGTAATGGAACTGCACTCAAAAACAAAAGAGCTGCAACTAACTGTCCGCATAACCGGGTACTAATCGGCAACCCGCGCAGATCATCAACAAAGCTCACGAAGGCAACGGCAACCCCCGCTGCTATCAGGGGCAACAGGTAGGAGGACGGCAGGTAAAACGCCAATACGGCCCATCCAAGCACAGAGCTAGCCACAACTACCGCCCCGACCCCACGCACAGTAGCCTGCGAGTGATTACTCCTCTCGTTGGGAGTATCGATTAAGATCCCTCTACCTAGGGCAAACAGACGAAACCTCTCGATACCCAGGAACGTGAGCGCAGCGAGAATCAAAAGCGCGGCAATAATCATAGCTCATGCGCCTATATCATCCGATCGCCCTTAGCACCTCGCGGACGATCCTCTTCCTGATAGTACGAGGTGTAGTATCGACTATAGTGATAGTAGTCACCACCGGTCAGGTCGACATCATTAAGGATTGTGCCCAATATGCGGGCCCCGACCGAAACCAAGCGCTCTTTCGCATCAGAGATAATTCGTCGTGGGGTGTTACCCCCTCGCACCACCAGCACGACTCCATCGACGAATCGGGACAGCACGACTGAGTCTGTTACGGGCAGGATCGGCGGAGAATCGACCACAACATAGTCAAACTCATTCGCTAGGCGATCAAGCAGTCCAAGCATCTCGTATGAACCAAGCAGTTCTGCTGGATTGGGAGGAATACGGCCAGATGGAATAACTGTCACTCTCTTTATGACATTAGTAATCATAACGTCTTCCAAGAGACGCTGGCCACTTATGACTTCTACTAACCCTGGTAGATTACGATCGAGTTTGAAATGTTTACTCAAAGATGGCCTGCGAAGGTCCGCGTCTATAATCACAACCCTACCTCCCGAGCTTGCAAGACTGGCCGCAAGATTAACCGAGGATGTAGTCTTGCCTTCGCCGGATTGGGCTGAGGTGACAAGTAGTGTACGCGGCGGCTCTCCAGCCTGCGAAAGCAAGATTCCAGTGCGTATCGTTCGATATGCCTCGGCGGCCAACGATTTTGGTGCGGACATGAACACCACAGGTGCGGAGCTCGCCACCGCCAGGTCTTTCACCGCCGGTAACTGCCCGGATTTGACCAGCTCATCTGGAGACTCACCACCAAGAGGTGGCCTTCCGGGAGGAGTTACGGTATCGAGCTTCCCCTCGAAGGTGAGACGCTCGAGTTCGAAGGAAGGAACCACTCCGAGGTTGGGCAACTGCAGGTAGTGATTAACGTCCTCAGGGGTCTTAATACTGTTATCGATGTAATCCAACAGAAAGGCAGCAGCCAGTCCGGCAGCTACCCCCACTATCAACCCCAGCAACACCATCAGCTTCTTTCGGGGGAAGCTCGGAAATTGAGGAGTCACAGGAGCATCAACAATTGAGATATTAGAAGAGTTGCTCTCGACCGATAGGCCGGTCTCCTTAATCTGTTTAAGAACGTTCTCTAAAAGCTCACGAGAAGAGGTCAGATCCCGATTCAGAGAATTATACTGCACCTGCTTCTTTGAGAGCTCAAAGGCCCGACTCTTCTGCTGCTCGAGCTCCTCTTGTAACCCCTTCTCCTGATCAGCAAGTGCATCCGCCTTTGCCTTTAGACCCACAACGACCTGACGACGTTGCTCGATTATGGAGCGCTTGAGGCCACCGATTTGCGAACTAAGCTCTTTCATCCGTGGATATCCAGGCATGAATTTTGCCGAAAGCTGTTGATACTCAGCCTCAACTTTTGCTAGCTCAGCTCGCATGGTCTGCAGTGATGGATCGTCAAATCCAGCGGAGCCATCCTGGGATGACGCCTCAGCTTGGCGATAGAGATTCTCCGCTTCCAGCTTCTTGCCGTTTACCTCGGTCAGGAGTTGATTCAGTTGGGCCATCTTCTGTGCGATGATATTCTCATCTTTATTGACGGCAACTATGGCATTGGCCTCGGCATAGTCGGCCATTTCTCGCTCAATATCGCCGACCCGCTCCCTAAGCTCATCTGCCTGCTGACGCAGAAACTGCAATGCGCGTGCCTGCTGCTCTACCCGGGTTGAGCGCACCCATTCAATGTACGCCTCAGCGTGACGCCTGGCGATCAGAGCTGCCACAATCGGATCCTTCGCGGTCGCGTCGATTAGCACCAAGGATGTGCGTCGTACTGGATTGATATCAATCGCATCGAGATAGCTACGCATCATCGGAAGAGATGCTTTATACCCCTCGCGTCCCGAGGAGGTCGCGACACTATCATCCTCGTCGACTTGAGTTTGAAAATACTTAAGAACCTCAGCATCTCGTAGTACCCTATCAGCCAAGCTAAAGCTTTTTAGCTCCTCCACCTGAGTCTCAAGATAACTCGCCTCCTTACTCTTCTCCTGCAGCATGTCCTCAATCCGAGTAGCCGCAAGGATAGGCTGATAGGTGCTAATTCGAATCTTTGCGGTGGCAGTGTACCGAGGGGTGGCCGTAAATGCGTACAGTGTCGATAGCACCGCACCGAGTAGCGTAATGCCGGCGACGATGATTCGATACTTAAAGAGGACTCGCATGTATTCCCGAAGTGGCACCTCGGACGAGTTTGCCCCCATAGCGGTGGCCCCCAAGGCGAGCGGGGAAATAGGATACCGATCGTCGCTATTGTTGCGAGCGTTCGGCAGGGTCATGGGCACCTGCCGAATAGGATTTTTGCGTTGGTCATCCTGGGACATCATATCCTCTCTGCCTCAACTCCGATGGCCTCACGGGACAACATTCACCTGCCCCCCGACACCAAAATTAATGATCCGACCCAATGCCTCGTAGGTGTCTTGCCTAAATCGGCGGGAGGAATCAGATGGCACCCGAACGATGTCGCCGTTTCTCAATCGCACATCCTTCTGCTCGCCAGCAGCTACTTTGGTGAGGTCAACAACCAATCGAGTCTTCTGCTCAATACCAAACTCACGCACGATCTCCACCTCGTCTAGTTTTCCACCCATCGTTAGGCCACCGGCTGCCGCCAATGCCCCGAGCATGGTCATCTGCCTTCCAAGCTCATAGGTCCCTGTCTTGTAGACCTCTCCTTCAACAGTTACCTTGCCAGCCTCCGGAACAACGATCATATCCCCGGCTCTAATCGGAACCTCCACAGGAACACCTCCTCCGGTGCCAAGGACGCGGTCTAGAAAAATCTCAATTCCTCGCGCCCGCACCTCTCCTGGACCAACGTCCTGCAAAGCCAGGCGAGCTCGCTGCGCCGGCTCCCCAACTACTCCAGCGTACTCGGCTGGAATAAGATTAAGATAGCTGCCGGCCCGCTGTGATATCCCGCCAGCCTCCCCGAGCACCTCGACAAGGGTATTTGCGCCCTTCTTAAGAGGATACGAGCCCGGCCGCTCAACGGCACCAAAGATCGACACCTTCTGGCTGCCATACTGAACCACCGCAAGGCTCACCTGAGGGTTGCGCACAAATGAGGCGAGTCTATTGCGGAGCTCCGCAGCAACAACAGCCTCGGTCTTGCCTCTCGCTGCAACAGCCCCGACAAGAGGTAGAGTAATAAAGCCTGTCTCCTTGACTCGGGCTGTTAGATTGAGCTCTGGAACATCAAAGACATTAATCTCGAGGTCATCCCCAGCTCCGATTCGATACTCAGGATCAACCTCGATCCCGGATGAACGCTCACCGATAAGTCGGATCAGATTCTCTTGTTGGGCCCTCTCAATAGCGAAAAATCTCTCACGCTCCTCTTCGATTGAGGGCAGCATGGTGCCATTACCAGCAGCCTGTCGCAGCACCTCAGAGTAAGCTGCGGTGTGGGGGCGAGTGCTGCAACCAATATTGCACCACGCCACCATAAGCGATAACGCTGACAAACCAAGGCCCCGCTGAAGCGCTGATGTTTTCCCAACCATATTAGCCATCGCCGCGCACACTTAAAATAGAGACATTCTCATAACAATCTATGACAACTCCCCGGCGCTTAAGCAGCACGTATCCATCACATTGACGCTGCTCCAAGGTCTCATCCTTGCGAGCCTTTCCGATGATCACATCATCTCGCACAGCAAAAGCTCTGATTGTACCGACGCGCAGAGCTGCCAACCCTTGCTCCGGATTCGCAAAACCACGCACCTCAATCTGCTCTAACCCCGTGCGATCAGTGGTGCTCTTCCTCACCCGAGATAAGATGTATTTACGCCCCGGAACAACGGCAGAAATTATATAAGGCCCGCCCGAAACAACGTTTGAGCCAACGCCAAGATCTTTCCCGAATAGGATCGAAGAGTTACGTTGAACAATCGGACAGTTGGAAAGATCGGCTAGAAGCTTTTTGGCGGCACTCGCCTGCTGTTTTCCAAAATCTATGTCAATCCAGGCGATGCCTCCCCGCTCTTCCCTATCCTGAATGGATAGTAGCGGTCGGAGCGCTCCCCTCTCTGCGCAGCGGCTAAGAGAAAAGATGATATCCTCAGTCCGCACCCGCGAACGATCTGAAAATCGCGCGGCGCTCTTTATCCGAAAGGACCAGCGCGCGTAATCAGGACTCACGCGAGAAGCATCACTGACCTGCGAATGCTGCTGGAGGTCACTAGCGCCCACTTCAACCAGCGGGCCCCGCATTAGAGATGATGCAATCGCCTTTCGAATAAAGACCGGTATTAGATCCTGAGAATCAAGGATACTTTCATTCGGATTAAACTCCGGCGCTCCGACTGCAAAATCCTCTGCCTTAAAATCCGCTGCATTACACCGGCTAGAGGATGTCAGCGTAAGCATTGCCAACACCGCCGCTATGAGTATCACTCGCTTCATTCCAGCCCCTCCCGTCTGGAGGAGTTGCCGTATACTAGAAGCATCTCGCGCACAGTTCCCTCAAACTGTTTTCGCCGCACTGGAGAGTTATTATGAATCTTCCAATATTTGTGCCACTCCGATTGTAGCAAGATCGCGAGGAACTCGGCGTTGCCCGAGGAAAAGGCCTGGATCTGCGCAGGGCGCACCTCAATCCAACGCTCATTATCCTCTGACGCTAGCACCCTAATCGCCTCAAGGTTCAGTGACTGTCCAGGGATCGTCCCCTTGAGCATGATGAGAGCTATCCCCTGCTGGGGGGGAAGGTAGAATCCAATAGTTTGGTAGAAATCATCAAATGCCAGCGTGTGCTCATATCCCCACTCTACCAGAGAGGATGCAGCTGGCCTGGTGTCGGAAGCAGCGACTGCTGGCACAAGCTGTAGCTGGGCGAATCCTGCTCTTTTTTGAAAGATCTCAGCCTCGACCTCGGCCCCTCGAAGGCGCGCCAACCGCGCAAGCTCGGTATCAATCCGTTGTCGCACCGCATCGGAGGCCGCGACCTCCTGCAAACTGTGCAGCTCACGCTCGAAGAGCTCTTTCGGTAGCTCCTCCTTTTCATAGCGCAGGCGTGCATCATCGAGTGCTTTTAGCTGCATCTGAGCAGTATCCGCCCTCCATAAACTAAACTCCTTTGATCGCTGCTCCTTTAGCCGTGCGCTAAGGCGAATAATCTGAGGAAACTTGGAAGGGACGACCTGCTGAAATTCAGCAGCGGTGCGCAGCTCATCGAGGATCTCCCCCTCCTGTCCCGCCGTTAACTCGGTGGAGTAAAGTAGTGACCGACTAAAAAGCTGAAGTGCCCCTTCTCTGTCCTGACTCCACAACTTGAGCCTTGCTCCCCACACTAAAACATCACGATCCCATGGGGCCCAGTATAAAGCCCGGTCTACCAACTCAGAG
>JBILUF010000059.1:0-9279 GCA_044371155.1 Bdellovibrionota bacterium | reverse complement strand
AGTATCCGGCAGTTGCGCTGCCACCTTTGTAGTAAGCGGCTTTAAACCACTCGTCCTGCGATGGGATCCACCACACAGCACTGGGATTTTTGGTGATTGTGCCACCGAGCGCCCCATTGAGAGGGTAGGCGCCGGTCTCGATGCTGGCAGTTGCCGTGGCACCATTATGCATCCAGTTAGCGAAGCGAGCAGCGTTAAACCAGGTGATGTATGCGATTGGCTTTTGGCTATCCCCCACTGCTGAATATATATACGGGGCCTCTGCGGTGCCGCTGCCGCTCCGAACAATTCCTGCGATATTTGCATCGCTGCCCATGCGGGAGTCATATAGAGACTCACTCACAGGCCCATTTACACCATCAGCTCGAGTAGCAACTGCATTCAGAAAAGCCACGTACTGAGAGATTGTTATCTCAAATTTACCCATACGGAAGGCAGTTGCGACCGCCCCAACTGAGGAGCCATTTACCACCGCCGCTGCATTCCCGGCGTCTCCAACTGGAACCGTATCAAGACTGAGTAACGGAACGAGCGGGTCGCTAGAGCTGATATTTTTAACCCGCACTGTACTATCGGCCTTATTGGCGCCACCACCTGCACCACCTGCGAAGGCGGAGTAAGGCGCCAACAGGCCTAAGGCCAACGCCAGAGCTAACACCCTTGGCAGTCCAGTTACTTCAGAGATTCGAACGTTTCTCATCGTTTTGCCCTCGCTCCTATCTCGGAGTCGCTTTAAATCTTGATACTGACCGTTTAAACCCCGTTATCGCCGCACCATCCCACTGGCTTGGGTCGCATGCCAGGATGATACCGATAAGGCGCGCATCAGTGGTGCGAGTAAATTTTGCTCGAACTCGTGCGGGAGTGGTGCCCACTGTTTGCCAAGGTAAGTTTTGATAGGTGGACAATTCCGCGAGATAGTCCCGACCACTGGATTCAAAAGAGTTAACGGTATACCCCTGCCCCTCAAGAAGTCTTTTGATGGAGTCCCCCAACGCAGCTCTCGACATCCTCCGCTCATCTGTGCCAAGTGGCTCGCTGGAAACATACACCGCAAATTTTTGGGATTTATTTTTTGGGCGCACTAAGTACAGATTTCTTGAGAGCTTTCGGGGAGCGCCGGCTGTATTTGGCAGACTCACTCGGGCTCGTCCAGAGAAGAGGCTATAGGTTTTACCTGACGCCGTTGACGCTACCACCTCGGCATCGTCACGCAGCAACGAGATAATAAGCACTACTGAGGCCATCGCCGTAAGCCGAAATAGACCTCTTAGGGAAAACTGTCTAGAGGCGAACCTAAGAAATTTTTTTGTTACACTCATAATCCTCCGGCGAACTGGAATCGGCTTCGCGATAGTGACCATTATGGACTGAAGCTGGGCTAGCATTAAAGGCTATGGGGATGCTGCCAGAGTCAAATCACGTGGTCAATCACAACTAGATACCTGTAGAAGAAAAAAAGCGGAGATAGTTTCGCCGGCGGGAGATTTCGCTCTGCAAAATGAGCCGTCTTCGCTACCTCTTATTTTTCACGAAGCTCGTAGCACTCGCCGTGAAAAATGTTCGGAAACTGGCCATCCCTGGCCTGTTTCCTCATCGCCTACAGTTTATGTGGGACCCGCCGCACCCACATAAACCGTAGGCTCCAAATTCCTGCGCGGTGCTGCGGAATTTGCAAGTGTATCCTTGCACTTGTTACCCCGTATTTTTCACGAGGCTCGTAGCACTCGCCGTGAAAAATATATTGCATGTTCGTGCAATATTCCGGCTACCCGACTGAATGTGCTATGACCTTTATCCACGGTCCTATAGCTCAATCGGTTTCCGCCCATGCCATCACGTCACCAAAACTTCCTCTCGTCCCAGCCTGCCCTCGAAGCCGAGCTCGGGGTAGCTCTGATGATTTCAGGCCTCACCGGCCCCCTTCGCATCTTCCAACGCACCAACGGTCACCGCTACTCGATCGACGACGTGATGACCGCTTGGTATGCGCTCCAAAAGTGCCCGCTCGCGACTCATCTGCTCGACCTCGGCGCAGGTATCGGCACGGTGGGGCTCGTCACGCTCTGGGGGCTGTCCCAGGAGGCATCGCTTGTGAGCATCGAGGCGCAGGAGGTCAGTTATAAGTTGCTGCGTGCCAATATCTCATGTAATGACCTGTCTTCCCGGGTTACTGCGCACCACGGAGATCTCCGGGAGCTCAATCTCACCTCGCGATTTCCACTCATCACCGGCAGCCCTCCGTATTTTCCTAAGCATGCGGGCATCATTCCGGCCGACCCGCAGAAGGCGCATGCGCGCTTCGAGCTCAGAGGGGATGTGGGCGACTACGCCCGTGTCGCACGGCGACACCTTGAACCGAATGGCATTTTTGTCTTCTGCTTCCCGTTCCAGCAGAAGGCACGCTGCCTTAAACTGGTATCCGATGCGGGGCTCACTATCTACACCATACGGGACGTCGTTCCACGTCAGGGTCGGCCCCCGCTCTTCTCGCTATACTCCGCTGGATTAGCTACTGGCCATGCACTCGTTGAGGAGCCCCCTTTTGTTGTAGCAGATGAGTCAGGCATCTATACCGAGGAGATGCGTCAAGTGCAGCTCTCACGCGGTTTTGGGCCGGATGGCACAAACCTCATCACCGAGAGCGCTGAGACCGTTGAATGAGCCAACCATGAGGACTTGTCGGTCGGCAGTTTAGCCTGGTAAACGACGAAACTTGGTTTTTGATGCCCTAACCTTGAGCTTTCGCGCTGTGTGCAAAGTGTCAGGAAGAAATTTTCTGAATTCTCCGCTCCCTTGGGTTAGCTGTTGATCTCACGCAAGTTTTTGATGATTTAGTCAGTAATTGGTCACCTCCGAAAAGCTGCTAGCCGTATTTTTCCCACCGTAGGAAATTTTTCTGTGGTACCATGCGAAGGCCTTGTCAAAAAACCAGCCGAAAATAGCCGCTTTTTTGGCTTTTTTAGTTGTGTATCAGTTTAAAGTTTACTGTGCGTGCTATGAGCAATCAGCTCCCTTTCCAATCTGTGTTTAAGGGCCCCTTCCACCGGGGTAGCGCAGGGAAGGTGTATCTACAGGGCATGCAGGGCGAAATCATTAAAGGCAGTGCCAAGCATTACGGCGCCGGGGTAGCAGGGTCAACCTGCTATACCGCCCGCGGGCTCCGTGCAGAGGATCGCAAGCCCACCACCACACACAACTGAATCCGAGTAGAAGAAAAAAGAATAAAAGATAGGTTTCTTGCCTGATGGTTTCCCAGCCTCTCTGGGGCCGTGTGTGTCAGACCACTCAGGGTAGCTTCACAGAAGAGTCACCGTAGTTTCGGGGCAAATGCTCCTACGTCCCCGCTCCCTTCAACAGTCAAAGATTTAAGTCGGGTCAAGCGCAGCAGCGTTTTTGCCGGAAGTGCGGTGTTTGCTTTGTATTTTTGGAGATAAGGGAGGTTCGTATGAACCAGCAATCAATTAGGAGATCGCTTGCGCTCTTCTTCCTGATGCGAGTGGCGGGGGCTGGGGTGATGTTAACCATTCCAGTTTTAATCCCCTTTTACCGCAGTAAGGAGGTAGACCTTTGGGGTGTGGCTCTTGCTGAGTTTATCTTTGGTGTAACGGCACTCGCACTCGATGTGCCAACCGGAAAGTTTGCTGATACCCTTGGGCGTCGGCGCTCGTTGCTTGTGGGGCGCATTGCGTTAACCCTCGGATTTGCAGTGTATGCTTTAGCGCAGAGCCTTGGTCACTTCATAGTGGCAGAGATACTGTTGGCGGTGGGGTTTGCATTCAGCATCGGCGCTGATGAGGCGTTTATGCGAAGCCTGTTCCCGCGTACTGAGGAGGGGGCACAGCGCTTTGCCAGAGTCTGGAGTATCACTGTTGTGGTTGATCTCGTAAGCGGCGCAGGGGCGATGTTCCTTGGGCCCCTTCTATTTCAGCAGCGCAAGGAGCTCCCATTCGAGGTAGCCTCGGTGGCATATCTGGCGTCGGCTGCGCTAGTCTTTTGTATGCGAGAGCCGGCTCTGCCGAGGCGCAGTGCCGTCAGTATGCGGAGCGTGGCGCGATTCTGTCTGCATGAGCGGCCAGAGGTGCGATCACTTATTATGTTTCAGGCCTCGCTGTGGACCCTTCTTGGCGCGATGGGATTTCTGTATGAGCCGTATTTTCGGCATCTTGGAATTGATCCTTTGCAGGATGGCCCGATCTTTGCGCTGTTAGGAGTTGCATCGGGCGTGGCCTCGTATGCGGCTCCCGGGATTGGGGCAAGACTGGGACGTCAGGCTATGCAGTGGCTTTTAGCGGGGCTTCTGGTTCTTGCTCCGCTCTTGCTTGGACTGTGGACGAGTGCGGTAGCTATACTTTTCTTGCTGATACCGTTTTGTGTACGGGGAATGCTTCCAGTGGTAGTGGGAGTGCCGTTTAATGCAGCGGTGCCAGAGGAGATGCGCGCAACCGCTATTTCAGTTCGGAGTATGTGCACTCGGATCGGAGACTGCTTCGGGAAGACCACCGGCCTTCTTCTGGCCGGTTGGATCGGGGTGGCAGATACCTTCCTAATCCTCTCGGCTCTTGGAATAGGAGTAGTATTTGTGCGGGTGCTTATCACTCTCAGGCCAGAAATGAACAAGGCGCGAAGCGAGCCAGAGGCAAGCTCGCTGGGTGCCCATGAGCCGCCAGCCGCAGAGCGGAAAAAGGCAGCATAGTAAAAGGTTTTTTGGGGTAGACGGGAGGCCTTCCCGTCTACCCTGCCTATTTTGGGCGAGATGTGCCGCCGAGCGGCATTTAGTAGTTATCAGGATCGCAGTCAGGGGAGTTAGCGAGCTGCGATTCTAATGAATCAAAATTCGCCAGCATTCTTTGAGTCTTCTTAAAAGCCAGCGCAACTGAGAGAAGATCCTCTTGGTTAAGCTCTGGAATCGGAGAGCTAAAGAGTGGCTTCAGTACCGATCTGTGGGCCAAAATCCCGCTCTCTGGCGGAACGGCTGTACAGAAACAGACTAGTACTTGCAATATATTACCATTTTTGCGGGCCAAGAGGAGAAGTTGCTCGGCGCTCTTAACCCCGCTCCAATCGATGCCGGCGAGTTCAAAGAACATCTCCTGAGCGAGCGCCATATGCTGCCGCTCTCTTTCGTCCATTACTGTTCGCCAACTTGGGTTGTAGATGCTGGTTTGCGAGAGGTGATAGCTAGCGAGCTGAGCAATCTCCTGTCTTTGGCTTGCTGGATCCTGCAGTAGCTCTTCACATACTCTCGATATCGCATCTCTTTGGCTGGAGGGTAACGTTGCTTGCTCCGGCAAGTGACTAAGGAAAGAGACTACTGCACTCAACCACTCCTCATCCGAGGCTACCCCATACAGTGAATTGGAGTCTGCGATAACTTTAAGGTCGCCAAGCGTTTGAATGCGAGTGGGCGAAATGCTGGAGAAGACCTCATTGAACCTGTGATCTATGTCGGAGGTCTTATTGCTCACCTCAATAGCGTCGAGACTATCGTTTGCTATTGAGAGTGCCTTACGAAGAAGTGCTCCAGTATTAGAATTAGCAAAGAATCGAAGCGCTACTGAACTACCCTCAATATGGCGACCGGAGAGGTCCTCGATGGGGTCGCGATAAACAGTAATCTCACCACCTCCTAACCCTTTGCGTTTTTCGATCTCATGACGAAGCCTATCAAGTCGATCGATAACTTCGTGAGAGTCATTGGAAGCAGATGGAGCGCTACTCAAGGCGCGCTCGCAGTCGGCAATTCTAGCGGCGCGTAACGCACGGGCTTGTCCATCCTGATACTCCGCTAACGCAAGCGCCTGAGCAGGTGAATTCGCAGGAATCCCCCGAAGCTTGGGAGGGTCATTATCTTTAGATTGATTATTTTTGGGGTCATGCCCATCATGTTGCTGCATGGAGGATAAGGATACCTAAACGGCTACGCTAACCAAGCCAGCGGGAGCAGAAACATTAGCGCTGGTAGAATTGATGAGTAGTTCTGGGGTGTTGAGGAGCTATCTTAGGATCAGGACGTCCGGGCAATGTCCTGCCAAGAATTGGCCGAAAGGGACAGAGCTGCGGTGCGAGCAGCCCGACACGCAACTCAGCATGAACTCTCAATTTATGCGGCTAAGAGTTCCCCTTTACAGCGGCTCGCACCATCTCAGCTCCGGTATCTTTATCGATAAACAGGAGTGTTGAGACATTCAGATCCATCGCTTTTAGTTTGAGGCCATTTACGAATTTCTCTCGTACGTATTGCGGCATCCCGTCCATCGGGAACTCTCTAAAGTAGAGAGCAATCACCCCTGCCCCTTGGTCTTTGGCCTCGACAAACTTCCGTCCGGCTACTGAGTTTGCCTGCACAACCGCTGCGAGCGCCTCGGCTGCAGAGCTGCCTAAGCCAGATGATGCTAGGCTGGTAGATGGCGCACTAGCAGTGCCACGAACGTTCTCTTTATCTTGCGCTGGCGCCTGCACCACAGCCGATTTGGGGCGCTTTACCTCATCGAGAAAGTTAGTAAACCGTGCTCGAGCTTCATCATTTGGCGCAAGAGAGAGAGCCTTCTCTCCTGCCGCTAGAGCATCAGTTTGTTTCCCCATCTGCGCATAGGTGATCGCTAGGTAGGCTGATGCATGAAAGTTCTTGGGGTCTTTTTGGAGCACTGATTTAAGCTCTTTGATGGCATCATCAGACTTGCCGCTAAATGAGAGAGCGCTTGCATAGCGGGCACGCGCATCGTGATCCTCTGGCTGTACTCCCAGATAACGGGCGTAGTAGTCAGCCGCCTTATTGAAGACCTGCTGATTAAACGAGATATCTGCCATGGCAATCAATGCATTTGGCTCATCGGGCTTTATCTTAAGAACATTTCCGATCGCCTCCATCGTTGCAAAGATAACCTCATTCGAAGGCTGCTCCTGATCACGAAGCTTATTAACAAGAGCTGCTGCAAGTGACTGCTGGGCATTGAAGTCATTTGGTGCTGCCTTAGCTGCGGAGCTGAGCTGTTCAATTGCGGCACCGAGCCCTGCCGTCTGGGTCTCTTGCGCTGCTTTGGTCTGTTCAAATGGTTGGGTCGGTTTGTTACCGGATCGAGCCCCTTGAATCCACCACGCAGGTAGCCATATCGCCACCGCGACTAGGAGAATAACAAGATATTGTTTCGATGAGATGCTAACCCCTGCTGAATTGCTGCGTGCGCTGGGGGCGGGAAGTGCTCCCATCTGAGCGCCGCATCCTGAGCAGAAATTTGCTGCCGCAGCGAGTTTGGCGCCGCAATGAGGGCAGAAATTAAATGTTGGAGCTGTCATATCGGTGCACCACAACAAAACAAATATTTATGATCCCTACGGTTTTATACCAAGCCGCAAGGAAGTGCCACCGCATCGGCGGGTATGTATGTGAACTCAATTAACGGCTTCACAGGGCTTTGCTATCCGTGGGCTGCCCTTTTGAGCTGGGCCATCTGCTGCAACCTGACTAATTCCTTGACCGCAGCGCTATCTGGGGTAGCAAACTGCTCCAAAACACTATCGGTAAGCATAAGTCCTCGCTCGGTGAGGGCGAAGTGCTCGGGTGTGGCAGTTGCCAGGCCTGCCGCAGTTAGGGAATCCACCACCCCCGGATAGAGCTCCTCAATTGTGACACCAAAGATGCGCTCGAATTGAGTTCGTGAGATGCCATCGACCTTGCGCAGACCAAGGAAAAACACCTCAAATATAGCTGACTCTTGGGAGAGGGTTTCTCTCCATCCTTCGGCATTTCCCTGACTGCAGGCTGATTCAATATACCGCTTTGGTGCGGCGTAGTTTGACCAGCGCACTCCGGCCGACGATGATTCTACATTGGAGCGCAAAAAACTATGCGCCCCGGCTCCAAGCCCGATGTAATCATCCCCGTTCCAGTAGGCCAGATTGTGACGCGCCTCAAATCCGGGCCAGGCAAAATTACTTACCTCATACCGACGTAGTCCACGGGTGGGCAAGAATTCACAGAGTAGCTCCATCATGGAAGCCACTTCTGAGTCAGGTGCTGCTTTCAGCGCTCCGCGCTTAAGTGCTGAATAAAAGGGAGTGCCCTTTTCAAAAGTGAGGCTATACGCTGAAAGATGCACCGGGCTTAAGTTTAACGCCGCCTCAAGATCTGCCTTGAGGTCCGCAACGCTTTGCTGGGGTACCCCAAAGATAAGGTCAAGGCTTAGGTTTGTTATCCCTGCCTCACGTGCCGCTGCAAAAGCTGCCTCGGTCTGTTCCGGGGTGTGTATGCGGCCTAGGGTGCGAAGGATGCTGGGGTTAAACGACTGTGCTCCGAAGCTGAGTCTATTTATCCCTGCCTCCCGGTATCCGGATAGGGACTCATACGAGACTGTGCCTGGGTTGGCCTCCAATGAGATTTCAGCGGCAGCAGCGATCGGAAACTTCTGACGAACTGTCCTGAGTATACGGGCGATGGTTTCGGGGGCAAATAACGAGGGAGTGCCACCACCAAAGAAGATGCTCTGAATCGGTCGCATTCTCCATTCAGCACGAGCCGCTCTGAAATCGAGCTCTGCTAGCAGCGCCTCGGTGTACTCCCGCTCCGGTGCCTGGGAGACTGCATAGGTGTTAAAGTCACAGTACGGGCACTTGTGAAAGCAAAACGGGATATGCAGGTACAAGGAAAATGGCTTCATATCGGCGCCTAAAGCCTATCATAGCTAAAAGGTAAAGTCGCGCGGGGCCCCTACACCAGGTGCCCGAGCTCTGATGAATCGATGCCTTGTCTAGTAGCAGGTGAGGATACTACCCTATTCCACGTATGACTGATTGGCTTTCAACCCTAACAGCAGCGCGCCAAAAATCCACTCGCCTGGTGGCTGGAATTATGTCTGGCACCAGTGTGGATTCAGTCGATGTCGCGATCTGTCGGATAACTGGCTGCGGTATCCCGGGCCGTGATGGGGCCGGGGCAAAAGTTGAGCTTAACTCCTTTTATTCTCACCCCTACGATGTAGCGTTGCAGCAGCGGGTGCGGGCAGCAGGCCCAGTGTCGATGCGGGAGGTGTCAGAGCTGCATGCAGCGATTGGGGATCTTTTTGCAGACGCATTTATTGCGGCCGTTCAGCAGGCCAAGCTGACTGTTACCGAGATTGACCTTATCGGCTCGCATGGGCAGACCGTCTACCACCACAGTGGGGTGGCAGGTGCAGCGCGCACCACTTTACAGCTTGGGGACGGCGACCGAATTGCCCAGCGCAGCGGGCGAGCAGTGTTTTTTGATTTCCGTGCCCGCGATGTGGCTGCCGGTGGGCAGGG
>JBILUF010000393.1:0-2651 GCA_044371155.1 Bdellovibrionota bacterium | reverse complement strand
AAACTAAACCGAATTGATTCGGGTCAACAACCGTTTGTGCGCCGTTTTATACCACGCCTATACCGCTGTAAAAATCTTCGAATGGGCAAAATTCATTGGCGCACCACGTATAATGAATTAGAGTAGCGGTAATTTGCTTAGGCTCCACTTTGGCGGGGATTGGCTAGGTAGCCTGTGCCGAGAGCATCTCGCACCTTGAACTCAACAGTTGGTCGATGGAGGTCCATGAAGAGTCACCACATGGCTCGGTTTGTAGAGCCGCAGCAGAGATTAGCAGCGCGATCTATCTCAACCTATAAGCGCACCTATAAGCGCATAGTCGGGCTGGTGGGTGCCGCTATCTTGCTAGCGAGCAGCTGCCTTAGCGTGACTACGGCACAGGCAGCCCCGAGTACTAAAACCGCGCATGTAAGGGTGCGAGAGTCAAAGCTTCGTGCCCAGCCTAAGTTTTGGGCGGCCTCAGTATCTGAGCTACGATACGGCGACCCCCTAACACTTCTAGGACTAGAGTCCGGATGGCTAAAAGCTCGCACGAGACGTGGGAAACAAGGATATGTTCATCCTTCGGTTGTCACCGAAAAGAGGATTGCTCTATCGAGCGATGCTACCGTTGATAAACGAGCTGATACATCGGATGTGGTGCTAGCTGGCAAAGGATTCAGCAAGGAAGTTGAACGAGAGTACGCGCAAAGTAATCCGACCCTGAACTTTAAAGCGGTCAACTCCATGGAGCAGAACAAGATCAGTGACCAGGAGTTATTATCGTTTATCCGCGAAGGGAAACTTGGGATGGGAGCCCGGTAAGAGATGAAGAAGTTAGGCTTGATACTCATGTGCGGATTGGCGTTCTCTTCTGCGGGCTGCGCTAACCTTTCGAAAGGCGGGTTCGCTGAGTTGGGAAGCTCTGTGCTCAATGCAGCTGGGGTGCCGGTGAGCTCAGAATCTTTAAACACCGCCTTTGATGCGAGCGAAAAGATCTCGAAGGCCTCTCGAGGGCTAACGGATGAGCAGGAATACTACCTCGGTCGGGGTGTTTCAGCTGTCGTTCTATCGAAATACAAAACGCTCCGAAACGAGAGTGTCGTGCGGTATGTCAATAAAGTTGCCCGCTCGGTTGCAATCTACTCCGACCGTCCGGAGACCTTCGGCGGTTATTATGTAGCTGTACTCGACTCCAATGAGGTCAATGCAGTTGCCGCTCCAGGGGGCTTTATTTTCATCACCAAGGGGTTCTTAAAGCTTATCCCCAACGAGGAGGCCCTGGCAGCAGTGATGGCCCATGAAGTAGGCCATATCGTGAAGGGGCATGGCACCGCTGCGATTTCCCAGGCTAATCTGACCTCGGCGCTTACCGCACTCGGGAAAGAAGTTGCCAAGTCCCAAAGCGGCACTGTCACTACAGCGCTTGTTTCAACCTTCGGTGATAGCATCACCGATGTCACCAATTCCCTCCTGGAAAAGGGCTACAGCCGCTCCCAGGAATACGCCGCGGATGCATACGCTGCTGAGCTCCTACAAAGAGCTGGCTATAACCAGATGGGGCTCTTGACCATGCTTGAGTCATTAAAAACGCTGGAGGACAGCGCTACCACCGGCGGCTGGCAGTCAACTCATCCCAAACCAGAGCGTCGCCTAAGGGAGGCGAAAGATGTAGTTGAGCTAAAAGATTCAGCCTCCGATGCACAGGCCGCAAACGCCGAGATGAGGCGCACAAATCGATTCAAATCTGTTATGAAGGGGTTGGCCTAACACTCCTTCCTTTAAAGTGTACCCGTGGCGAAAGTCGATGCACTCCTAAAGAAAAAGTTTATCGCTCTGGGCCTCGGAATCTTCGCGGCAGCGGTATTGACCCTTGGCGCAATCCAGCTGAGTCTTCTCGCAAAACTTGAGAGTGTAACATGGGATGCACGGCTCAAGTATATCGCCCCACACACAAGCCCGGATACTCGAATCCGTATTATCACCATCGACCAATCCTCGATTGATCATTTCGCCCGCGAGGAGAGGATTTTTTGGCCCTGGCCCAGATCTCTATATACTCCAGTGCTGAAGTTCCTTGAGCTCGGAGGGGCCTCGGTCGCTGCGCTCGATATCCTGTTCACCGAACCATCATCATACGGCGTGAACGACGACCAAACTTTTGCCGAAGCTATGCATGGCAAACTACCAATAGTGGTGGCAAGCGCCCTGCGCAACACAGAGCTGCGACAAGAACCCCACACTGCTGAGCTCTTTCGGCATAAGGTTCAAACGCATAGTTTATTTCCAGCGGTGCAGCACGGCCTACAGTCATTACCCAAAGCACCAACATTCATATCAGCTCAAACGCCGATTCCTGAGCTGCTAGAAGCAGCTGCGATATTAGGCAACGTTAGCGCCGACCCAGATTCAGATGGAATTTTCCGGCATATCTCCCCTCTCGGTGTGGTGCATGGGCTCCCGATACTGAACCTGCCGTTTGCTGTGTTTTCGGCCGCAACCACTACCAACCCGTTGTCACCGGAGATACTCTCTCTTGCGGATCATGAGGGCAAGCTGGCGCTACGATTCGCGGGCCCAGCTCGCACCTATACCACCTATCCAATCGCGGCTATCATTCGAAGCTATGTCCAGCTTGAGGCTGGTGAAAAGCCTCTGATTGACCCGGCTGA
>JBILUF010000392.1:0-2657 GCA_044371155.1 Bdellovibrionota bacterium | reverse complement strand
AAGAGGCGATCTTGTAGGCTTTCTCCCACGCTGCACGTTTGACAGGATCCTCATCGGGAATGATAAACTCCCAACGTGGCGGACGTATGGTCGGCTTGGTTCCTTTCATGACCCCTTTCTCTGAGGGATTCTCGGCCGGCTGTGCCGGATTCTTTAGCGCTAACGCCGCAACTACTTCCTCAAGAACCGGCAGTTCCCTCCCGAGCCTTCTAACCCCCTGTATCGGTTTAGGTATTTTGCGCGATATGAATCAGGGCGAAACTGCGCCCCTTTGAGGGCGACGAGGGTTTTTGCGGCATACCGCGTAGTCCGAGATAGGGTGTGGTGAAAACTCTTAGCTTGCGTCAGCGCCGCTTTGCCACATACCTGCAGCTCTTGAGTCAAAATTGTGGGGTGCATTGCTGTGGTTCTACAGCCGAGCTACTCTCGGGCTGGCTACGGTATAGGCGGATATGATTCAGCTATCAAAAGTTACAAAGCAGTTCGGGGAGAGAATTTTATTTGAGGAGGTGACCTTTAACCTCATCGCTGGTGAAAGGCTTGGACTAGTCGGTCGAAATGGCTCGGGGAAGTCTACCTTATTTAAACTCATCCTGGGTGAGGAGCATCCAGATGACGGCACTATCACAGCCCCCAAAGGGTATCGAATCGGACATCTTGCCCAGCATCTTATCTTTACTGAGCCTACGGTGTTGGCAGAGGCGTGTTTGGGTCTCCCGGAGCATGCTCGAGATGAGGAGTATCGAGGCGAGATCATTCTAAACGGCCTTGGTTTCTCCGAAGAAGATATCCACAGAGCCCCAAGCGAGTTTTCGGGGGGATTTCAGATTCGGATAAACCTTGCGAAGTTACTGCTCTCTGAACCTAACCTATTACTGCTCGATGAGCCCACGAACTATCTCGATATCATCTCGATGCGCTGGCTCACAGATTTTCTGCGCGATTGGCAAGGCGAGATGATCCTGATCTCACATGATCGCTCATTCATGGATAGTGTCACTACCCACACCGCATTTTTGCATCGAGGGGCGGTACGGAAGGTTAAGGGCGGCACAGCCAAGCTGTATGAACAGGTTGCTCAGGATGAGTCGAATTACGAGAAGAATCGTATTGCCGAGGAAAAGAGACGAAAAGAGCTAGAAGAGTTTATCGCGCGGTTTCGTGCACAGGCAGCCAAAGCAGCTCTGGTGCAATCCAAGATGAAGATGCTTGAGAAGTTGGGTCAAAAGGAGGAGCTCTCGGATATAGCGGAGCTTGATTTCCGATTCGCCGGTGCGCCTTTTCATGGCAAGCAGATGGTGGATGTGCGCGAGCTGCGATTCAACTATCCACAGGGGCCGAGTCTGATGGAGGATCTAAGTCTTGCAATACACAAGGGGGATCGTATCGCGGTGATTGGGAAGAACGGCCGCGGCAAATCGACTTTTCTTAAGCTCCTTGCAGGCGAGCTCTCCCCCTCCGGTGGTGCGGTGTCCAGAAGTGCGAATGTTAATATCGGCTATTTCGGACAAACTAATATTCAGCGCCTCGACCCAAAGCTGACCGTCGAGGATGAGATATTTTCGGTGAATCAGCGCATGCCGCGCACTCAGGTGCGTGCTATCTGCGGCACTATGATGTTTAGCGGCGATGATGCGTTAAAAAGGATCGGTGTGCTCTCTGGGGGCGAGAAGAGCCGAGTGCTGTTGGGCAAGATCCTGGCTGCCCCATCAAATCTTTTGTTACTTGATGAGCCGACTAACCATCTTGATATGGAGTCCATACAGGCTCTGATCGAGAGCCTAAAAGGGTACGATGGGGCTGTTGTAATCGTGACGCACAGTGAGCTTATCCTGCGTGAGGTTGCTAATCGTTTGGTGGTGTTTCAGTTTGGGAAGCCGTACCTTTTTGACTACGACTATGCATACTTCCTGGAAAAAGAGGGTTGGGGAGAGGAGACCGGCATGACCACAAGTCGGGTCGCGGAGAGCCCTACTCATAAGTCGCAGGAGCCTCGAAAAATTCCGGATGCAAAGCAAGCGGAGCGACTGCAGCGTAAGGTGAGTGCTACGGAGGAGCGGATTGTCACTCTCGAGAAGGAACAGAAAGAAGTCGAGACCCAGATCGCTGCTGCTTATCAGGGGGGAAAGGCCGATGGCGCCAAGGGTTTGCTGACTCGCGCTGCAGAGCTCCAGCGCGGAATAGAGGAGGGTTTTGCAGAGCTTGAGCGGCTCTCGCAGGAGTTGAGCTCTTTACAGAGATAATGAGGGTCGAACGCGATGAGACGCGCTGCGCCCCTTGATCAGCTACGCGGCATTTGCAAACAGGTCTTTCATCTCTATCCCAATAATCGCTCCAAGTTCTTGTGAGAGAGCGATAAGCTGCTCTTGAAAAATCACCCGCTCATTTCCAAGTATTATCTCGATCTGGCTCCAGGGCAGCACAGATTCATCAATCGTTACTGCCACCGGTCCAGGATGTCGCCGACGCAGATTCGTCGGGATAAAAATCTGTGAAGCCAGCGATGTTTGGGATTCCGGAATATTTCCAAATATCGGCTGTAAGGCCCCTCCAGAGCCACGCAGAGGGGAGGCAAGTGGTGAGAGAAGGGACGTGCGGGTAGTTATCAGAGGGTGGCGTGTCTCATTGAGACGGCCTTTGGTTGCAGCAAGGGTCAT
>JBILUF010000391.1:0-2664 GCA_044371155.1 Bdellovibrionota bacterium | reverse complement strand
CCGCTTGTGATGTTCCCATCGCTGCCACCGCCAACAATAGTAGGAAATTTGCCGTATGAAAGACCGGCTGCCGTCGCATGACTTCGATACGATTCGTATAGAGCCTCAGATGCGGGGCTTTCCTCCATAGGAGGCCAGTAGTGATACTCAATCAGCGAGATATGCGCTCCGGTGACCGGATCGATCCCAGCAAGCTGCTGCAAGGCGCCCCGAATCTCCTCGTAGTCAGCCGCCGTGGTGGCGCGTACATCGAACTGTGCAGCTGCGATCTCTGGTACGGTGTTCACAGCACTGCCTCCCGAGACCATGCCCACGCTGAGCGTGATCCCGCGTGCATAGTTTGTAAGGGCTTCGATCTTCAAGATCGATCGAGCCAAGGCTGTGATAGCGTTTTGCCCCTCCTGGTGCGCATTGCCGGCATGCGAGGCCTTGCCGGTAGCGGAAATAGTCCAGCTTCCCAACCCTTTCCGGCGGGTGACGATGGCATCCTGAGGGCGACCTGGCTCAAACACCAGCACGGCGTGGGCCGCGCGTGCCTCGGCTTCTATCTTGGCTCTAAAGGCATGCGAGCCAGTTTCCTCGTCGCAGTTTATGAGCACGACTACCGGGATAGTATCCAACAGAGCCGCCGAATGTAACGCTTGCAGCGCCCAGATCATCGTAGCGAGGCCGCCTTTCATATCCATCACCCCTGGACCGCGCGCGATATCTCCATCCCGCACGAAGCGATCTTGCTCACTACTAGTTGGATATACGGTGTCAGCATGCCCCAGAAGTAGCACCGGCTGTTGCGCCGAGGCCAAGGCAGTACGCGCAATTAAAAGATCGCCGTATCCATCACGCGAGTGTCGCTCGATCTGCATCCCCAGCCTGCGCAGCTCTGCTTCAATTCGAGACTGCACATTGGACACTCCGCCGGCATTTGCGGTGTGGGAGTTGATGTTTACAAGTTCTTCAAGCAGCGCAATCGCAGTGTTCTCGGTGGAGTTAAGAAACGAGAGCAGTGGGCCTCTCACTGAGCACTCTCAAGGAATCCCTTCCCCGAGGAAGCGCGTAGCGCAATCCCGGGCGAGGGAGAGAATCGAGGTCCGAACTCCTTCTCGAGAGCGCGGAGTTTCTCGAGGATCTGACCTGCGCCAAGGGACTGGGCATAGAAAAGCACCCCGCCATGAAACGGTGGAAAGCCAAAGCCCATCACACTTCCTAGATCTACCTGATTAGCAGCGTCAGGACCTGGAGCCCCAGCCACTCCTTCATCGAGGCACAACACCGCCTCGTTAATTAGCCTCAAGAGTAGTCGCTCTTGCAGTGCTCTGAGGTCTGGCACGCTGCGCTCGGGCTTGGTGATCTTGAGCGCATCTCGGAGTCCACCCCATGGGGCACTTTCTCCCTCGGAATAGTCGTAAAAGCCCGAGCCGTTTTTCTTCCCTTTGCGGCCAGCTGCGAGCAATACCTCACTGAGGCCTGGTCCTTTCATCCGATCGCCGTACCCTTTTATCATAATCTCTGATACGTGCGAGGCCACATCCAGTCCAACCTCGTCTAGGAGCCGCAGCGGCCCCATCGGCATGCCAAACGACGTGGCGGCCGCATCAATATCCTTTATGGAATACCCATCACTTAATGCCCAGCCAGCTTCAGCCAGATATGGGGTGAGGATCCGGTTGACTAGAAATCCTGGAACATCATTCACAACGATCGGAAATTTTCCAAGTTTCGTTGCTAATGCAGCGATCACTGCCACCACTCTGTCAGCTGTCTCTGTGCCGCGCACGATCTCAACAAGCGGCATCTTCTCTACTGGATTGAAAAAATGCATTCCAACCACCCGTGCTGGAGTTGGGATCGATTGCGCGATCTCGGTCACCGAAAGCGACGAGGTGTTCGTGGCGATAATCGACTCAGGGGGCATCGTGGCTGCGATCTCTGAGAGGATCTTCTTCTTGAGATTAATATCCTCAAAGACCGCTTCGATTGCAAAGTTCGCGTTGCCGATGTTGAGAGAATCCTTAGCAGTAGGCTCGATCCGGTTTAGGATAAAGCTACGCTCTTGCTCGGTGATGTATGAGAGTTTTCCGAGTACCTTTTTGATGTGATCCATTCCGCGCTGCACAGCAGCATCATTGGTGTCCTTTAGGATAACGGGACACTGATTGCGCGCCAGAGAGAACGCAATTCCAGCTCCCATCACGCCTGCACCGATGACGACTCCGTGGATCTGTTCAGCAGCCTTGCGTGCTCCTTTGCCGATCCCTTTTGAGGCCTCTGTGAGGAAGAAAAGACGGGTGAGGCATTTGCTCTCGCGCGAGCAGATAAGTCGCCCCAGCTCTTTGGCTTCGAGTGATAGCCCCGCATCAATACCGTGCGTTAATCCGTACAGCACCGCCTCAAGCGCCGCTGGCGGTGCGGGATAAAACCCTTTGGTTTCGCGCTGCACCTGAGCCCCGGCCTTTTTTCTCACCAGTGAGCGCCCAAGCCCTGTGAACGTAAGGAGCTTTTCCGTGAATGGTAGCTTTATCTGGCGAGCCTTGGCATGGCCGGTGGCGAGCGATTCCGCTCGCGCCATGAGCCCATGGTAGGCCACCACCTCATGCACCAGTCCACACTTAGAGGCCTGCTGCGGTCGCAGGATTTTTCCGGCCAGGATGATATCAAGCGCTTTAC
>JBILUF010000390.1:0-2665 GCA_044371155.1 Bdellovibrionota bacterium | reverse complement strand
CCCAAAAATATGGCACCGTCCCCCCTCCGAGCAGAATAGCTCGAGTTGCTCAAGGGTCAGCGGAGAGTAGTGCTCGGAAGAGGCGATGACAACGAAGGGCGGCGAACCGCGATTGCGCCGGGAGCGAGCTACTACGAGACCATCACCGCCGTTATTGCCAGGCCCGCAGAATATAACAATCACGCTCTCTGGACGGGAGAGTCTTGGATATTGCTCGTTAGCCATCGCCAGCACGGCCCTGCCAGCACGCTCCATCAGCTGCTTAACAGGGGTTCCGCCTGCGATAGTTGCTTGATCGAGGGCGGCCATCTCCCCGCTGGAAGGAAGAGCGGTGACTCCATCCGAAGGAATAATCTCAGCCATAATCATCCCTCAAAAGAAGCGATTACTCTCGCGGTGCTATGCCACTCCCAACTCTCGCTCTACTACCTCAACAACATCATTTACGTGTCGCCTGCAGCTCTCGTCGTCCTGGCACTCCACCATTACCCGAAGCTTATTCTCGGTGCCGGAGTATCGCACCAGTATTCGACCGTCCGCTCCGAGCTCTCTGGCTTTTTGTTCGATAATACTCTTCAGCGGCACAACTGAATCGATCGGCAGCTTCTTCGCCACCGCGACGTTATGCAGATGCTGCGGAAATCTCACGAATCCTGCTAATAGCTCCGAGAGGGTCTTGCCCGTTCGACCCATCACTGCCAACACCTGCAAAGCCGTTAGAATTCCATCGCCCGTCGATGAAAGATCGGAAAAAATGGTGTGCCCTGATTGCTCACCGCCAAGCTGCACCCCCGCTCGCTGCATCTCCTCCAGTACATAGCGGTCACCTACTTGGGCGCGCCTGACTTTAATGCCGTGGGAATTGAGGAGTTTTTCAAGCCCTAGGTTAGACATCACGGTTGCGACAACAGTGTCGTTTCGCAGGAGTCCGCGAGATTTAAGGTCGAGAGCGCAAATCGCTAGGGTGGCATCGCCATCGACGATTCCCCCCTTTTCATCAACAAGAATTGCCCGGTCAGCATCCCCATCAAGAGCGATCCCGATATGCAGATTCTGCTCTAGCACGAGCTTACTTACTACCTGCGGGTAGAGACTCCCAAAGCCGGCGTTTATATTCTTACCGTTAGGGCTGACCCCTCGAGAGACCACCTCAGCGCCTAGCTCGGTAAAGGTCTGCGGAGCGACTACATAGGAGGCCCCATTTGCACAGTCGAGCCCGATGCGAACCCCGTCCAAGCTCAACTCCCGCGGGAAGCAAGACTTGAGAAACACCGTAAATCGGCCCACCGCATCATTTATACGAAAGGCCTTTCCCATTTCGCCCGGAGCGGCCCACTCATGATCGAGCACGCCGGGGGCCATGAGGGTCTCAAGCTCAGTCTCCATCTCATCGGCAAGCTTTAGGCCGTCTGCTCCAAATATTTTTATACCGTTATCCTGAAACTCGTTATGGGATGCCGAAATCATAATTCCCGCATCGGCACGCATGCTCTTCGTGAGATATGCAACGCCTGGGGTTGGAATGGGTCCGCTCAGCAGCACGTCGGCTCCCATTGAGGAGATCCCTGCGGCCAAAGAGGTCTCAATCATGTAGCCTGACAGTCGGGTATCCTTGCCGATTAGAATGCGGTGCTTGCCCTTGCGACGTAGAAACACCTTAGCGATCGCTTTCCCAAGCCGCACGAGCGACTCAGGATCCAGCGGGGCCTGATTTGCCACACCGCGCACCCCATCGGTACCAAAATATCTGCGCTGCTTCTCTGTCATTTCCTACCTTTCCTTTTGAATCGGTTTGCCGCCCTGCTTGGAAGTAGTAACACGCTCTAAGGTGACTCTAGCTGGCTCCACCGCAACAAGCTCCACGCCGGGGGGAAGCGCTAAATTGACCGTTGACTCCGCTCCCGGAGTAAATCGTTCGGGCGCCACAACAAAAGCGGCTACTGGGTTCCTCTTGAGGTCACTAAGGGCTTGCTTTGACCCGCGCACGACTACATTCACCATCTTGGTCTTGGTTACCGCCGCGGATGCCGCGCCCTCTCGAGTGCGGACCTCAAGCGGCACCCCCTCGATGCGCCTCTCGCTGCTTACTGGCACAACCTTTACCGCAACCATGACCCGCTCGTGCGAAAGCTTGGTCAACGCCGGAGGCGCACGGAAAGCAAGCGAGATCTCTGAGTCCTCATGGATAGTGCGCAGATCGAGCGCCTCTGTCTCAAGGGATGACACCTTTCTGAGCTCGCCGCGTGGCCCAGCAGCCCTCACCTTCTCCGGCTCAACCGAGATAGATTCAGCGCGTATCGTCTCTTCAAGAGAGCCTATACGTGGCACCACGATTGGGAGCTCTTTTTCGATAACGTCATCGAGTGCGAACTCGATAATTTGCGGGTCAATGCTCACTACCTCCGTAGTAGTGGGTAGCTTCAGATCGCTCGGGGCCAAATTCACCCGGTATTTATTCTCGACCCCCGCAGGCATTGCGATAGAAAACACTGGCGGGGAGTTTGGGACCTTGCCCATTACGAATCCCGGCCCCCGCAGAGTCACCAGGACGGTCGGGTTTTGCGGTGCGACAACAACCTTATTAGCAGGAACGCGGCTGAGCTCGATGGTCGCAACAAAAGTGCGCATGACGGTATTGCTCGAGCCATGAACATATACAGCAAGC
>JBILUF010000389.1:0-2667 GCA_044371155.1 Bdellovibrionota bacterium | reverse complement strand
GATAAACTCTGCTCGAAAACATCTGCCCCACTGGTCGGTAACTCCCAGACACCACTCGGATGAATCAAAGGTAACCGCACCAAGCTTTTCAGCACCAAGCTTTTCAGCCGGCCGCCATAGCTGGGTGAAACTAGCTAGTTCGCTCGATACCGCCACAGCCCTCCTCCGGAAACGACGCGGCGCTAGCGGCGATGAGAGGTTAACTTCAGAAGGGATGTCGGTATTTGCACTTCCCCCACCACTTCGGAGAGCACCAGGTAAGGCCGTATCGCGCTGGGGGGCCTTCATAAAGAGAGCGAGGGTCAAGGTGACGGGGAGTGCACGCCCTTGCGCCGGAACAGCTGAGGACATTGGCCCTAGCTCCGCCAGCGCCTGGGGGTGGATCTGCGCTACTATCGAGCGTAGCCCGTTAGAAGGATCACCAAGCGCTACCTCATAGTCTTCACTCTCAGGAAGATGTCTGTTGCCTGAGAGCGCTATCCAGCGCGCATCACTGGCGCTACCTAGTTGAGCGATAGTGCGCGCCGCCTTCACAATCATCTCGCAACGTGCCATCCGCGTTAGCGGCCCCGACACCACAAACCCAAGCGCCGCGCCCGAGCTCAAGGCGACACTGAAAGTCGGAGCAACTTGAGCCCCCAAAGCCGCCTTGCGTCGCACGATGCACCTTACGGGAAGCTCGGCAGAGCCAAGCACCTGTGCGCAAAGCCGCTCCAGTGCAAGCACTCCGTCAGCTTTTTTTATGGAAACCTGCTGCTTCATCGGGGTTACTCCACCGAGTCAGTAAGAAGTGTTTGACAGGCTATCTCCCGACACCACACTGGCGGCAAGGCTTTTAGTTTCTCAAGGATCGAGACCACTGCTACTGCCAGAGCTGGCTCAAGTGCCAGCTCGCTAGGCTGCACACCCTGCAACACACATACTGCCGCAATCCCCTCCTCATCTGCGGAGCACCGTAGGTCAAACAGCTCACGCAGCATGACGCACTCCCTTAACCTCAGAGAGATCAGGAGCGTTGGCGCCCCGTATCCGCTTATGGAGCCGCCGCGAGCGGCTTAAGGTGACAAGGCCAACACCTAGGATCAATAGAGCAATAGCTACCTCAATAAGCCGCTCGGTTTTCCATCCTGATGAGGCAGGAACAATCGCAGCGCTGACCGCGGTCTTCTCAGTTGCAGGTTGTGCCTCTGCAGCCGGCAGCACCGCTTCCGGCTCCGCCGCCGCACTGAGCTCCTTCGAACGAGAGATCAGCACGGACACCCCTTCCACCGGTATGCCAGAGGCGCCGGCTATCATGCTCGCTATCTCCGGCACCTGCGCAACGAACACCGGGCTTGCGATCAGGAGCACACTAGCAGTCCCCTTTGTCTGCGCTAGGGGCTGGCCAAAGATCGGATCAAGCGGGGGAAGATTAAGATGCACTCTCGCCTCCAGCACCCCCTCTAATGTGCCAAGTGTTGACTCAAGCTCCCGAGCCAGAGAGCGTTCGTAATGGAATCGTTGGTCCTCACGACTTGCCAGCATTGAGCTTTTGCTTTGATCAGGGGCCCGCTCCTCACGCAGCAACCGATGCGCCTCAATAAACTGAATGGCACGGGATGAATCATCGGAGGCCACCGAGATAGTCCAGCGTCCATCCGGCTGACGCTCGCGCTCGGCTGCAATTCCTTGGCCTTGCAGCCGCGACTGAATACGGGTGACATCGATCTCTGAAAGATTATGCAGGACCTGTTCACGACAGCCGGTGAATAGGAAAAGACCGGCACACAACAGCACCTTAGCAACAGGCAGTCGCGGCACTCGTGCAGCTAGGCGCTTTGTACAGGCGCGACTGAATCGAGAGAACTCAGCGACAACGGCGCTAGGTCCGCATAATTCGAAGCAGTCTTTCAAGTCCCTTAGAATGAAGCCTTGAAATCCAGGATTTTGAGAGTCCGTGCGGTCCATCTGCAATCTCCGTAAATGAGCGGTCATTGAAGTAAAATTCCTCAATAACTAATCGCTCTTTTTCCGGAAGAGTTGCTACCGCAGCACGTAATTTTTCACTATTTTGAAAATAATTTAAAAATTCCTCTGGCGTAGTAGGAGAGCCAAGCTCGTTATAGAGCTCCTCCTCGGCATCATCCACCGAGAGTCGAAAGGCCAAGACACCTTTCGCAGCAAAATCCAACACTTCTGCCAACGCCTCATCCCGGGAGCCGCCAGAGTTTGAGTCGCCAGAGGTCGAGGTATAGCCCTCAACCTCCATGGTGTCCTCACGCATGGTATGGGAGGCCTGCAACGCCTTAATATAACGGTAGGCTTTACCCGAGTTATCGGCGCACTCACGGATGCTGTCAATGACGGCGCCACGGATCCTAAAGTAGGCGTAGGTTTTAAAATCCCCCCCTGTGCTTGGATTGTACCTGGACGCAGCCTCTACCAATCCCAGGTAACCAGCAGAGACAAATTCATCAAAGAGCTGCATGGGCAACCCCATGGCCTTTACCAAGGTCCCGACTACTGAGTTGACGTAGTCCTTGTACTCACAAATGAGCTTATCTCTGAGAGATTCGGGGGTTTCTTCTGTCACAGCATTAGTACACACGGCTTACTTCCCGAAGACAAGAGTAAGAGTGTCGGAGCTGCTCCAACCACAGAGCTAGTCCGATCGCCCGGGCACCAAAC
>JBILUF010000388.1:0-2681 GCA_044371155.1 Bdellovibrionota bacterium | reverse complement strand
AAAGTCCTCAACTTTTTGTGAAAGACGGAGTCTAAACATCGTTCAGTGTCCCGGGTTTATTGTTTAAGCTGCAGTGCTGCGCCGGAGTCCAGAAAAAATGTCACTTTGCCAGTAGCGGCTGTGAACAGCCGCGCCGGAATCTGCTGAGGCGAGTCAGAACCTTCGAGAATCCGTTTCAGCATCGCGGACTTACCCTCCCCCTTCACGATAAAGAAGACGCGCCACGCTCCAAACAGCACCTTTGGTGAAAGAGTCACCCGCTCCGTGCCGTTGACTGGATGACGCACCGCCTGACAGAGCTTGTGGGTCTCGGTAACCGCCGCAGACCCTGGAAAAAGAGATGCTGTGTGGCCGTCATCCCCTATTCCAAGCAGGACGATATCAAGCTTTGGCTCCCCCGCCCCCGCCACACGTTCGATGACCTGCCCATATTTCTCTGCTCCCTTCTCAGGTGAGGCGCAGGAGGTATCAACTGGGTACACCTGTGGCTGCTCCCCCTTGAGCTGAGACAGTAAGGTCTCTTGCATCATCCGATAATTGCTCTGGTCGTCGTCATGGGGCACCCAGCGCTCATCTCCCAGGAGCAGATCGATTGAGGACCAGGCGACCTCGCCGACCCGCGGGGGTTTGCTCATGGCCCGATATACCCCGGCTGGGGTGCTGCCACCTGCCAGGGTGATAGAGCAACGCCCCTTCTCTGCAAGCCGCTCCTGTGCAGAGGCGATAATCTCATCCGCAACCGCACCATCAAAGAGCCTCGGCTCAAATATTTCAACAACTGGTTTCATCCCCACCCCTCACCGAAGCTTAAGCCCCAAGCGCATCGCACTTGGGTAGTTTGCCGTCGATTCTCCTATCAGAAAATATCGACGAAGCACAGCATCTCTACTCTCGTCCTCTAAGGGCCGCTCTGAGCGATACCCTGGCGAAATCGCCACTACCGTTCGCAGCACTCCGCTATCACGCTCGACCACCACCTCACCATGGTCACCAAACCCGATCCCAATGCGGCTGACCACCGAATCCAATGCAGCAGCCCGACGCGCAAAGCTCACCCGCAGCTCCCGTCCCTCGGCATCTCGCAACGATCTTTCGCCGCCATCACGTCGCACCTCGGTGTGTCCGACTCGGGAGCCGATCCAGCCGGCAAGTAGAGCAGCACACGGCGGGACAGCAATAGGATCTGGGCAAAGGCTATCAATCGATAGGGAGCTTAAGTGCGGCAAAGCTCTACGGTAATCCTGTCGATCAAAGACCCGCCGAATCTCATCCCTCCAGGGTGCTAGCACTAGCCATTGAGTGTCAACACTTGACTGAGCCAACTCCACCAGATTCCCCAATAGATCAGGCGCACCATCGAACACCGAGGAATCATACAAAGCTGTGTCCGCAACAGCCGAGAACCGTTCCACCACCTCCCGAGGCACCCCGGTATCAAACACGGCCAGCTCGATTGGCAGCCCCGAGAGAAGCTGCGAGCGAACAATCTCTGCAACTATCTTAGAGTGCTTGGGGGCCGAGGAGATCCGTATCACCTCGGAGCAAGAAACATCGGACTTACTAAAGGAGATTCCGATAACAGCGATCTCGACCTTGAGGCGCTGCTCCTCACTGCCTTGCACTAGCACAAAGAAACGGGATGGGTGCACCTCAGCGAAAGTCGTAAGGAGGCCCCCCATTCCCACCCCGGGATCTCTTCCAGACGACAGCACCAGCATATTGCGATTGGCCGAGCGGGTGTATTCACGACCAGCTTTACGGAGATTCGAGAAAATACGCGCCATCGTAGCCGAGATCTCACTTGGCTCCACTGATACATATGGTGTCTCTTCAGCTTTCATCAGAGCTATCTCTAAAGTTTGCGATTGGGAGCGGGCGCGAGCGGGTTAGAGCTCGACTCACTCGCAGATTAAAGCCTCCGCCAGCGGTGGCCGTTGGCGCGCAACAAGCCAGCAGCTGCTGGCGGGCCCCATGTGCCAGCCTCATACGTCTCAACCGGGAATGATGCATCCTCCTGCCATCGATTCAGCACCGGGTCCAACAGATCCCAGGCCTGCTCGATCTCATCGTTACGAATAAACAAAGTTGCATCGCCCTTCATGGCATCAAGCAAGAGTCGCTCATAGGCGTCTGCCGAGGCCACACCAAAAGAATCGCCGTAGGTAAAGTCCATCACCACCGGTCGCACCCGCATCCTTGGCCCTGGCGGCTTTGAGCTAATCTTTAACGAGATCCCCTCATTCGGCTGCACCTGAATTGCAAGCACATTCTGCTCCAACTCCCCTACCTGCCGTCCCCTAAACATCGACTCGGGTGGCTTCTTGAAATAGATCGATATCTCCGTAATCCTCTTAGGCAGCCGCTTTCCCGCTCGCACGTAGATCGGCACTCCGGCCCATCGCCAATTATCGATCTCAAGCTTCAACGCGGTAAAGGTCTCGGTCTTTGAGCTCGGCAGAATATCCTTCTCTTCGAGATATCCCTTCACCGCGGCCCCGTCGATAGTGCCGGCGCTATACTGCCCGCGTACAGTGTATCGAGCGACATCGTCTGGAGAGAAGCGGCGAAACGAAGAGAGCACCTTAACTTTCTCATTGCGGATCGAATTGGCATCGCTGAGCGAGTTCGGGGGCTCAATGCACAGCAATGCTAGGACCTGCAGCAGGTGGTTCTGCACAATA